>NZ_JBMDKG010000063.1:0-50518 GCF_057809595.1 Variovorax sp. FG153 | reverse complement strand
TTTGGTTACTTTCTTTTGGCGAGACAAAAGAAAGTGACTCGCCCGCCGGGGCGAATTCCCGGCCGACAGCCTCAGCAAAAGCAACAAGCTAGGAAGAAGCCCCCAAAGCCCACTCCACATGCTCCCGAACCAAGGCACTGGAACCATCCTTGCGAGAAACCAGAGCATCACGAGCCCCCTCTTCACCAGCCCGCATCGCATTCCCCAGCGCAACAGCAATGTTCCGCAACCACCGCTCATGCCCAATCCGCCGAATAGGACTCCCCTCCGTCCTCCGCAAGAACTCCTCCTCGGTCCAGGCAAACAACTCGGCCAAGGTACGCCCCGTCAACCCGTCCCTCGCATCGAAGTCCACCAACGAACTCTTCTTCGCGAACTTGTTCCACGGACAGATCAGCTGGCAGTCGTCGCAGCCATAGATCCGGTTCCCCATCAGCGTCCGCAGCTCCACCGGAATCGCCCCCCCATGCTCGATCGTGAGGTACGAGATGCACCGCCGCGCATCGAGCCGCCGCGGCGCCACGATCGCCCGCGTCGGGCACACGTCGATGCAGGCGCTGCAGCTGCCGCAGTGCGAGCTCACCGGCTCGCTCTCGGGCAGCACCATGTCGACGTAGATCTCGCCGAGGAAAAACATCGAGCCCGCGTCGCGATCGAGCACCAGCGTGTGCTTGCCGCGCCAGCCCTGCCCGCTGCGCGAGGCCAGTTCGGCCTCGAGCACCGGCGCCGAATCGGTGAAGGCCCGATGCCCGAAGGGCCCGACCTCCTGCGCGATGCGCTCGGCCAGCTTCGCGAGCCGGTTGCGCAACACCTTGTGATAGTCGCGACCGCGCGCATACACCGAGACGATCGCCTCGCCGGGCCGGCGCAAGCGGTCGAACTCGACCGCCTGCCAGTCGGCCGGCGTGTCGCGCGGCAGGTAGTCCATGCGCGCGGTGATCACGCTCACCGTGCCGGGCACCAGCTCGGCGGGCCGCGCGCGGCGCGTGCCGTGCGCGGCCATGTAATCCATCTCGCCATGGAACCCATGGGCCAGCCATTGCATCAGACCGTCCTCGGCGCTCGACAGATCGACGCCCGCGATTCCGATTTGGGAGAATCCGAGTTCCCGGGCCAAGGCCTGAATACGCACAACGAGTGGATGGCTGCTGACGATCACTTGCCGATTGTAGAAATGCGCTGGCGCGACGAGGCCGATACCGAGGCCTTCGCCCGTTCGCTCGCGGCCTCCCCCGCCCTGCGCGATGCCTTCGTCGAACTGCACGGCGACCTCGGGGCCGGCAAGACCACCTTCGTGCGGCACCTGCTGCGCGCGCTCGGCATCACGGGGCGCATCAAGAGCCCGACCTACGCGGTGGTCGAGCCGCACGAGGCACCCGACGGGCTCGCGATCTTCCACTTCGACTTCTACCGTTTCAGCGATCCGCGCGAATGGGAGGACGCGGGCTTCCGCGACATCTTCGCGGGCCCGGGCCTCAAGCTGGCGGAATGGCCCGAAAACGCGGCGGGGCGCACTCCAATTGCGGACCTAGCTATTAAAATCGAAGCAATGACCGACGACACACGCAGCGTGACACTCCTGGCGAACACACCTCGCGGCGGCGACCTGCTGTCCCACGCCGCCGCATGAAGGCGGGCGGCCTCAAGCGGCGCGTGCTGCTGCAGGGCGGCAGCCTCGCGCTGGTGCTCGGCGTCCATCAGATCGCGCGCGGCGCCAGCATCCTCGCGGTGCGCGTCTGGCCCGCGGCCGACTACACGCGCGTGACCATCGAGTCCGACGTGCGCCTGCATTCGCAGCAGCTGGTGGTGGGCAACCCGCCACGGCTCGCGGTCGACATCGAGGGCATCGACCTCAGCAGCGAATTGCGCGAGCTGGTCGGCAAGATCAAGCCCGGCGACCCCTACATCAACGGCCTGCGCGTGGGACAGAACGCACCGAAGGTGGTGCGCATCGTGTTCGACCTCAAGCAGACCGTGGCGCCGCAGGTGTTCTCGCTCGCGCCCATCGCCGCCTACAAGCACCGGCTGGTGCTCGACCTCTATCCCGAGAAGGCCATCGACCCGATGGAGGCGCTGATCACCGAGCGCCTGCGCGACGCCCCGCGCACCAGCGGCGGCAACGACACCTCGGTGGCCAGCGCGCCCGCGGTGCCGCCGCCCGCGACGCCGCCCTCGGGCCTGGCACCCGACGGCGGACCGCCGATCCTGGTGCGGCCCTCGCCCAACGTGCCGGCGCCGCGCCCCGTGCCCACGCCCGTCGCGCCACCCGCGCGCCCGCCCGCGGTGGCGACCGCGCCGGCGCCCGATCCGCTGGGCGAGCTGATGGCGCAGCAGTCGATGCGGCCCGGCCCCGCGACGCCGCCACCGGTCGTCGCCGAGAGCCGCCCGCTGCCGATGCCGCCGAGCCCGCCCGCGGCCGCGCCCCGGCCCGTGGCTCCGCCGCCGCCGGTGGCGGTCGCGCGCGGCGGCGCCACCGCCAATCGCACCGACCGCATCATCATCGTCGCGCTCGACCCGGGCCACGGCGGCGAGGACCCCGGCGCCATCGGCCCGGCCGGCACACGCGAAAAGGACATCGTGCTGCAGGTCGCGTTCCGCCTGCGCGACCGCATCAACGCCAGCAGCATCAACGGCAACCCGATGCGCGCCTTCCTCACGCGCGATGCCGACTTCTTCGTGCCGCTGGGCGTGCGCGTGCAGAAGGCGCGGCGCGTGCAGGCCGACCTGTTCGTGAGCATCCATGCCGACGCCTTCACCACACCGGCCGCGCGCGGCGCCAGCGTGTTCGCGCTGAGCCAGAGCGGCGCCTCGAGCAGCGCCGCGCGCTGGCTCGCCAACAAGGAGAACGACGCCGACAAGGTCGGCGGCGTGAACGTCGGCAACCACGAGGCGCAGGTGCAGCGCGCGCTGCTCGACATGAGCACCACCGCGCAGATCAACGACAGCCTCAAGCTCGGCGGCGCGATGCTCGGCGAGATCAAGGGCATCGGCGCGCGGCTGCACAAGGGCCAGGTCGAGCAGGCCGGCTTCGCGGTGCTGAAGGCGCCCGACATCCCGAGCGTGCTGGTCGAGACCGCCTTCATCAGCAATCCCGAGGAAGAAGCCAACCTGCGCCGCGTGCAGTACCAGGAAGACCTGGCCGACGCGCTGATGCGCGGCATCCAGCGCTATTTCGCGCAGAACCCGCCGCTGGCACGCAGCCGGCAGCTCTGAGCGGTCCTCGGGCCCTGTTTTCAGAGGGCGGCGTGGGCAGCGCCGACCCCGCGCAGGCTCCCCTTCCCACGCTGCGGCCCGGCGCCCCGCACAGGCAGGCGCGGCCGGCTCCTACACGGCGTGGAACACCGTTTTGCAGAAGATCACTCCATCGATTTTTTAAACAGAAAGGTGGACATCATGAAAGCACGCATCTGGATTGCCGCTGCGGCGGCCACCTCCGTGATGGCGCTCGCAGGCTGCGCGTCGGGCCCGAACCAGAACCTGGGCACGGGCGTGGGCGCGGTCGGCGGCGCGCTGGTCGGCAATGCGATCGGCGGCAACACCGCCAGCACCGTGGGTGGTGCCGCCATCGGCGGCATCATCGGCAACCAGGTCGGCCGCAATGCCGACGAACGCAACTACTACAACCAGCAGCGTTATCCGCAGGGCAACTACTACCCGCGCAACGGCCCGAACTACTGACCGTCCGGGTGCCTGGCACCCATGCCGCACCAACGAAAAGAGCGCCCCGCGGGGCGCTCTTTTTTCGTGGGCGAGCGGCCTCAGGCGCCCTGCTGCGCGCGCGCCTTCTCGGCCCGCGAGGCACGCCAGGCGCCGAAGATCGCGAGCAGGCCCGGCACGAAGATCAGCGCCCAGATGATCTTGTCGAGGTGTTCGCGCACCAGCGGCAGGTTGCCGAAGAAATAGCCCGCGGTCGCGATGCCCAGCACCCACAACAGCGCGCCGCCGACGTTGAACATGCTGAACTTGGCGCGGTTCATCTCGGCCACGCCGGCCACGAAGGGCGCGAAGGTGCGGATGAAGGGCATGAAGCGCGCCAGCACGATGGTGATGCCGCCGTAGCGCTCGTAGAAGGCATGCGCCTGGTCGAAGGCCTTGCGGTTGAAGAAGCGCGAACTCTCCCACTGGAACACCTTGGGCCCGAAATAGCGCCCGATGCTGTAGTTGCACTGGTCGCCGAGGATGGCCGCGATCACCAGCAAAGTGCAGGCGATCGGAAAGCTCATCAGCCCCACGCCGCACAGCGCGCCCACGATGAACAGCAGCGAGTCGCCCGGCAGGAAGGGCATCACCACCACCCCCGTCTCGACGAACACGATCAGGAACAGGAGCGCGTAGACCCAGGGGCCGTAGGCGATGACGAAGGCCTCGAGGTGCTTGTCGACATGCAGGATGAAGTCGACGAGAAAGCTGATGATTTCCATGGGGGCGGATTATCCTTGCAGCGTCCGCCCCCCGACCGAAGACCCCATGCTGCAACTGCGCCTCGCCGAACCCGCCGACTGGCCCGCGATCTGGTCGGTGCTCGAGCCCACCTTCCGCCGCGGCGACACCTACACCTTCGCGACCGACATTCCCGAGGACGAGGCGCGCTCGCTGTGGCTGAACCCGCGCCTGGCCACCTACGTGGCCTGCGATGCGCAGGGCGCGGTGCTCGGCACTTACGTGCTCAAGGCCAACCAGCCGGGCCAGGGCGCGCACGTGGCCAACTGCGGCTACGTGGTGTCCGACGCGGCGCGCGGCCTGGGCGTCGCCTCGGCGATGTGCGAGCACTCGCAGCGCGAGGCCATCGCGCGCGGCTTCCTCGCGATGCAGTTCAACTTCGTGGTCTCGGCCAACGCGCCCGCGGTCCATCTCTGGCAGAAGCTGGGCTTCGCCATCGTCGGCACGCTGCCCGGTGCCTTCCGGCATCCGCGGCAGGGCTTCGTCGACGCCTTCGTCATGTACAAGCAGTTGCAGCCGGCCTGAGCCTTCGGGCTCGGGCGCGCGCCATGCAGCGTCACTCACCCACCCCACCTTGGAGACACCGATGACAGGTCAATACATCCAGCTCGCCGCCAAAGACGGCAGCGGCAGCTTCCGCGGCTATCTCGCCGTGCCGGCCTCGGGCCACGGGCCCGGCCTGGTGATCGCGCAGGAGATCTTCGGCGTGAACAAGACCATGCGCGACGTGGCCGACTACTACGCCGAGGAGGGCTACGTGGCGCTGGTGCCCGACCTGTTCTGGCGCCAGCAGTCCGACGTGGAGCTGGGCTACAGCGAGGCCGACTGGCAGCAGGCCTTCGAGTTCTACGGCGGCTTCGACGAGGCCAAGGGCATGGAGGACATCCAGGCCGCGCTCGACGTGCTGCGCGACCGGCCCGAGGTGGTCGAGCGCCAGGCCGGCGTGCTGGGCTTCTGCCTCGGCGGCAAGCTGGCCTACCTCGCGGCCTGCCGCACCGATGCCGACGTGTCGGTGGGCTACTACGGCGTGGGCATCGACGCGGCGCTCGAGGAAGCGAAGAACATCCGCAAGCCACTGCTGCTCCATGTGGCCGAGCTCGACAAGTTCTGCCCGCCCGAGGCGCGCGAGCGCATCGTGCAGGCGCTCAAGGGCCATCCGAAGGTGGCGCTGCACGTCTATCCGGGCGTCGACCACGCCTTCGCGCGCGCGGGCGGCGACCACTTCCACAAGCCCTCGGCGCTGATGGCGCACGAGCGCAGCATCGCCGCGCTCAAGGCCGCGATCGGTCCGCACTACGACCTCTCGGCGCTGTGGGACAAGCACTGCGAGTACGAGTTCGGCACGCGCAACGTCGACGACACCATGTCGACCATGGTGGCCGAGCCCTACGTCAACCACATCCCGACCATGACCGGCGGCGTGGGCTACAGGGACCTGCATGCCTTCTACACGAACCACTTCGTCAACAGCAACCCGCCCGACACCGCGCTGACCTCGATCTCGCGCACGGTCGGCGCGACGCAGGTGGTCGACGAGCTGCTGTTCTCGTTCACCCACACCACCGAGATCCCGTGGATGCTGCCGGGCGTGGCGCCCACGGGCCGGCGCGTCGAGATGCCGCTGCTCGCGGTCATCAAGTTCCGCGGCGACAAGCTCTATCACGAGCACATCTACTGGGACCAGGCCAGCGTGCTGGTGCAGGTGGGCCTGCTCGACCCGAAGCTGCTGCCGGTGGCCGGCATCGAGACGGCGCGCAAGCTGCTCGACGAGACGCTGCCCTCGAACACGCTGATGCCCTGAACATGCGCGCCGCATGAAGAAGATCGACCCGCGGCTGCTGCAGGCCTTCGTGGCCGTCGCGCGCGAGGGATCGGTGTCCAAAGGCGCGCAGCGCCTCTTCCTCACGCAGCCGGCGGTCAGCCTGCAACTCAAGGAGCTCGGCGCGCTGGTCGAGCTCGAGCTGTTCCAGCGCACGCCCACCGGCCTGCTGCTGACGCGCGACGGCGCGGCGCTGCTCAACCACGCGGAACACGCGCTCGAAGGCCTCAACGATTTCGCGATCGCCGCCGAGCGCATGAAGGGCGGCGTGCGCGGCGCGCTGCGCATCGGCACCATCCTCGACCCCGAGTTCACGCGCCTGAGCGGCCTGCTCAAGGAGCTGGTGACGCTGGCGCCCGAGCTCGAGACCGAGCTGCACCACGGCACCAGCGGCGAGGTGCTCGCGAAGCTGCTGAACAAGGAGGTCGACGTCGGCTTCTACCTCGGCGATCCCGAAGCGAGCGACCTGCCGCAGGCCAGCTCGGCCTCGCGCCGCAGCGAGGGCAAGGCCTTCCATTCGACGGTGCTCACGCGCTTCAGCTACCAGGTGATCGGCCCGCCGGGCTGGGGGCCGCAGGTGATGGGCCGCGACTGGCCCGACCTGAGCTGCCTGCCCTGGGTGCTGGCGCCGGCGACTTCCTCGCATTCGCGGCTGCTGGCGCCGGTGCTGCAGGCGCGCGGGCTGGTGCTGAAGAAGGCGGCGCAGGCCGACCAGGAGTCGTCGATGCTCGCGCTGGTGCGCGCGGGCGTGGGCATCTCGCTGGCGCGCGACGCGGTGGCGCTGCGCGCCAGCCAGCGCGACGGGCTGGTGATCGCCGACCAGGTCGGCATCGAGAGCGACCTGCGCTTCGTCTGCCTCGCGGGCGCGCTGCGGCGCCCCGAGGTCGACTGCGCGATGCAGGCGCTCGCGCGCGCCTGGCGGCTGTCGCTCTGAGCCGGCCTCAGGCGCGCGGCAGCGCCGAGCCTTCGAGCGCCGTGCCGGGCCGCGAGGCCTCGCGCGGCACGGCGATCACCGTGCGCCAGCCCCTGGGCATCAGCGCCAGCATCAGGGCCGCGAGCAGCGCCGCGCCGCCCAGCGTGTAGAGGCCCGCGGCCGAACCGCCATGGTTCTGCTCGACATAGGTGCGCAGGTTCGGCGCCACGAAGCCGCCGAGATTGCCGATGGAATTCACCAGCGCGATGCCGGTGGCGATGCCCAGGCCCGAGAGGCGCTCCGACAGGAAGGCATAGAAGATCGGCGTGCCCGACAGGTAGGTCGAAGCGCCGATCGACAAGGCCGCGATCGCGAAGATCGGCGAACCGTGTGCCGACAGGCACACGCACACGCCGAACACCGTGTAGAGCGAGGCCACCGTGAGGCGCCGCCGCTCGTGGTGCCGGTCCGACCAGCGCGTGACGAAGTAGACGACGAACAGCGCCAGCAGCCACGGGATGCTGGTCACGAAGCCCACCATCAGCCCGATCTTCTGGCCGAGGATCTGCGACACCTGGCTCGGCAGGTAGAAGATCAGGCCGTAGGCCGCGATCTGCACGATGAAGAAGTTCAGCGCGAAGAACATCACCTTCGGGTTGCGCAAGGTCTGCATCACGGTCTGCGGGCTGCCGGCCGCCTTCTGCGCCGCCTCCTGGTCGAGCACGGCCTGCAGCGCGTCCTGCTCCGCGCTCGCGAGCCACTTCGCGGCATGCGGCCGGTCGACGATCACGAAGAAGGCCCAGATGCCGACCACCACCGCCATCGCGCCCTCGATCAGGAACATCCACTCCCAGCCCTTGAGTCCGCCGATGCCGTGCATCTCGAGCAGCGCGCCCGAGACTGGCCCGCCGATCACCAGCGCGCCCGCGAAGCCGAACAGCAGGATGCCGTTGGCCTGCGCCCGCACCCTGGCCGGGAACCAGTAGGTCAGCGTGAGCAGCACGCCCGGGTAGAAGCCGGCCTCGGCGATGCCGAGCAGGAAGCGCAGCAGGTAGAACGAGGTCTCGGTGGTCGCGAACATCATGGCCGAGGCCACCAGGCCCCAGCTCACCATGATCCGGCTGAGCCAGATGCGCGGACCGATGCGCGTCATGATCACGTTGCTCGGCACCTCGAAGAGGGCGTAGCTCACGAAGAAGATGCCGGCGCCGAGCGCGAAGGCGCCGTCGCTGAGGCCGGTGTCGATCTGCAGCGCGTTCTTCGCGAAGCCGACGTTGACGCGGTCGAGGATCGACATGATGTACATGAGGATCAGCATCGGCAGCAGGCGCCAGCGCGCCTTGTGGACGGCCGCGCCGACCAGGGGGCTGTAGGGATTCATCGTCGTCTCCTTGGTTCTTCTGATGAGGCTTGTTCGGGCTAGTGGTTGCGGCGCGGAATCCCCGCGGTCTGCGCCACGCGCTGGTACTTGACGGCCGGCTTGAGCACCATGCCCTCGGACAGCGTGTCGACCATCGCGCGCTGGATCTCCTGCCACGGCGTCTGGCTCGCGGGGATCGGGTAGCCGCCCGCGGCCTCGAGCTGGCGCGCGCGGGAGCGCAGTTCTTCTTCGTCCACCAGCATGTCGACGCGGCGCGCCTTCAGGTCCACGCGCACGCGGTCGCCGGTGCGCAGCAGCGCCAGGCCCGCGCCCGCCGCGGCCTCGGGCGAGGCATTGAGGATCGAGGGCGAGCCCGAGGTGCCCGACTGCCGGCCGTCGCCGATGCAGGGCAGCGCCGAGACGCCGCTCTTCAGGAGGTGCGCGGGCGCGCGCATGTTCACCACCTCCGACGAGCCCGGATGCCCGATCGGCCCCACGCCGCGCATGAACAGGATGCAGGAGGCGTCGATGTCGAGCGCCGGGTCCTCGATGCGGCGCTCGTAGTCCTCGGGGCCGTCGAACACGATGGCGCGGCCGACGAAGGCGTCGGGGTCGCCGGGCGCGCTCAGGTAGCGTGCCCTGAACTCGTCCGAGATCACGCTGGTCTTCATGATCGCGCTGTCGAACAGGTTGCCCGACATCACGAGGAAGCCGGCGTTCTGTCGCAGCGGCGCCTCGAAGGGGCGGATCACGTCGGCGTCCTTCACCGGCGCCTGCGCGCAGTTCTGCGCCAGCGTGCGGCCCGTGACCGTGAGCGCGCCCTCGCGGATCAGCCCGTGGCGATGCAGCTCGGCCACCACGGCCGGCACGCCGCCGGCGCGGTAGAACTCCTCGCCCAGGTACTTGCCGGCCGGCTGCATGTCGAGCAGCAGCGGCACCTCGAGCCCCACGCTCTCCCAGTCCTGGATGGCCAGGTCCACGCCCGCGTGCTTGGCGATCGCGATCAGGTGGATCGGCGCATTGGTCGAGCCGCCGATCGCCGAGTTGACGACGATCGCGTTCTCGACGGCCGCGCGCGTGAGGATATCCGAGGGCTTGAGGTCCTCGCGCACCATCTGCACGATGCGCCGCCCGGTCTCGTAGGCCATCTGCCCACGCTCGCGGTACGGCGCCGGAATCGCGGCGCAGCCCGGCAGGCTCATGCCCAGCGCCTCGGCCAGCGCATTCATGGTCGAGGCCGTGCCCATCACGTTGCAGTGGCCGATCGAGGGCACGGTGGAGCCGACCAGGTCGATGTAGCCCGGGAAATCGATGCTGCCCTTGGCGAACAGCTCGCGCGCCTTGAACAGCGTGGTGCCGGTGCCGGTGCGCTGCCCGTCGTGCCAGCCGTTGAGCATCGGCCCGCCCGACAGCACGATGGCCGGGATGTTCGCGGTGGCCGCGGCCATCAGCGCGGCCGGGGTGGTCTTGTCGCAGCCGGTGGTGAGCACCACGCCGTCGATCGGGTAGCCGGTCAGCGTCTCGACCAGGCCCAGGTAGGCCAGGTTGCGGTCGAGCGCGGCCGTGGGCCGGCGGCCGTTCTCCTGGATCGGGTGCATCGGGAATTCCATCGCGATGCCGCCTATCTCGCGGATGCCGTCGCGCACGCGCTGCGCGAGCTCGCGGTGGTGGCGGTTGCACGGCGTCAGGTCGGAGCCGCTCTGCGCGATCGCGATGATGGGGCGGCCGGACTGCAGCTCCTCGCGCGTCAGGCCGTAGTTGAGGTACCAGGCCAAGTGGAGGACCGAGAGTTCGCTGTGCTCGGGGTTGTCGAACCAGGCGGCGGAACGGAGGGGGCGGGTGGTCATTGGGGTCTTTCTCGAAGGGCGTTCTCGTGGAGCGGCCGCAGCTTAGGGAGAGCGCCGCGCGAGCGCCAATGAGATCGGTTGCGAGGCCGTATAAGCGCTGCAAATACAGCCGATGCGCCGCCCGGGAGGCCGGTCCGGGCCAGCTTCTAGAATGGTTCGGTGAGCGCCCTTCCCACCTCCTCCCTCCCCCCCGCCGAACGCCGCCCGATCCGCGAACTCCCCGACGAGCTGATCAGCCAGATCGCCGCGGGCGAGGTGGTCGAGCGCCCGGCCTCGGTGGTGCGCGAGCTGCTCGACAACGCGCTCGACGCGGGCGCGACGCAGGTCACGGTGCGACTGGCGGCCGGCGGCGTGCGGCTGATCTCGATCGAGGACGACGGCCTGGGCATCCCGCGCGAGGAGCTCGTGGTGGCGCTGCGGCGCCATGCCACCAGCAAGATCGCGAGCCTCAACGACCTCGAGACGGTCGGCACCATGGGCTTTCGCGGCGAGGCGCTGGCCGCCATCAACGCGATCGCCGAGCTGAGCCTGCAGTCGCGCGCGGTGGGTGCCGACGGCGCCTGGTCGCTCGACGGCCGCACGGGCGAACTGCGCCCGGTGGCGCGTTCGCGCGGCACCACGGTCGAGGTGCGCGAGCTGTTCTTCGCGACCCCGGCGCGGCGCAAGTTCCTCAAGACCGATGCCACCGAGCTCGCCCACTGCATCGAGGCGGTGCGCCGCCATGCGCTGGCGCGGCCCGACGTGGGCTTCTCGGTCTGGCACGACGGCAAGCTGGTCGAGCAATGGCGCGCCAGCGAGCAGCGCGAGCAACGCCTGGGCGATGCGCTCAGCGAGGATTTCGTGGCGCAGAGCGTCGTCGTCGAGCATGTGGGCGGACCGGTGCGCGTGGTCGGCCGCGCCGGCATCCCCGATGCGGCGCGCTCGCGCGCCGACCACCAGTTCTTCTACGTCAACGGCCGTTTCGTGCGCGACAAGGTGCTGTCGCACGCGGTGCGCAGCGCCTACGAGGACGTGCTGCACGGCCAGCGCCAGCCGGTCTACGTGCTCTACCTCGAGATCGACCCCGCGCGCGTCGACGTGAACGTGCACCCGACCAAGATCGAGGTGCGCTTCCGCGACGGCCGCGAGGTGCACCAGGCGGTGCGCCACGCGGTCGAGAACGCGCTGGCCGCGCCGCGCGCCGGCGACGCCACGCAGGCGGCCCAGGCGCAGCAGCCCTTCTTCAAGCCGGTGTCGCCGGTCACGACCGGCTCGTGGTCGCAACCGGCCATCAACTTCAGGGCCGCCGAACGCGGCGCCGGCGATTTCGAGGCCATGTGGCCGCGGCGCGCCAGCGAGACCCTGCTGGCGCCCGAGTCGGCCTCGGCCCACTGGCCCGTGCTGTCCGATTCCGGCGTCGGCGCGGCGCCCGCCGCCGCCTTCGGCACCCAGGCCCCGGCCGCGCCCTTCCAGGCCCCCGCGGGCCTGGCGGCCGAGCCCCAGTCGCTGGCCCACAACGACGAGGCCTGGCCGCTGGGCCGCGCGCTGGCGCAGTTGCAGGGCATCTACATCCTGGCCGAGAACAGCCAGGGCCTGATCGTGGTCGACATGCACGCGGCCCACGAGCGCATCGTCTACGAGCGCCTGAAGACCCAGCTCGACGGCGCCGCCATCTCGAGCCAGCCGTTGCTGATCCCAGCCACCTTCGCCGCCACGCCGCAGGAAGTGGCCACGGCCGAGGCCTGCACCGCCGTGCTCGCCACCCTGGGCCTGGAGATCACGCCCTTCTCGCCGCGCACCCTGGCGGTGCGCGCGGTGCCCGGCACGCTGGCCGACGGCGACCCGGTCGAGCTGGCGCGCAGCGTGCTGGCCGAGCTGTCGCAGCACGATGCGAGCACCGTGGTGCAGCGGGCCCAGAACGAATTGCTGTCGACCATGGCCTGCCACGGCGCGGTGCGCGCCAACCGCAAGCTCACGCTCGACGAAATGAACGCCTTGTTACGCCAGATGGAGGCGACCGAGCGTTCGGACCAGTGCAACCACGGCCGCCCGACCTGGCGCCAGCTCTCGATCCGCGAGCTCGACGCCCTGTTCATGCGCGGGCGCTGAGCCGAATCCGCACCAAAAGCCGTCCCAAAAGCCGCCAATTGGCGGCTTTTTGAGGGTTTTTCCGGGTTTGGGGCCGTCATCCGCATGGCGGGCACGCACGTTGCATGGTGAGTTCGCCAAAGACGCCACAAGGCGCTGGTCAGGGAGGTGTCGAAACGCACGTCGGCGTGTTTCGGCAGCAGGCAGATGAACTTTTTCGCCGGCATCGCTGTCCCTCACTCCCATGATGAAACGCTGGACCCTCCTCGCGTCAGTCCTTTCGCTTTGCGCCATTCTTGCCGCCGGCTGCTCGACCTTCGACGAGCAGCAGCGCGAATGGATCTTCCAGCCCAGCGACCGCAGCTGGGGCAACACCGCCACCATGGCCCAGGGCATGCAGGACGTGTGGATCGACTTCCAGTCCTCCATCACGGGCGAGCCCGCGCGCCTGCACGGCCTGTGGCTCGGCGGCGAGCCCGAGACCACCGAGACCCCGGTGCTGCTGTACCTGCACGGCGCGCGCTACAACGTGGCGGGCTCGGCCCCGCGCATCCAGCGCATGCACGAACTCGGTTTCTCGGTGCTGGCCATCGACTACCGCGGCTTCGGCAAGAGCTCCAAGGGACTGCCCTCGGAAGAGTCGGCGCGCGAGGATGCCCGCGCCGCCTGGACCTGGCTGGCCGCGCGCCATCCGCGCCAGCACCGCTACATCTTCGGCCACTCGCTGGGCGGCGCCATCGGCATCGACCTGGCGGCGCGCGTGAACGACGAGAGCGGCACCATCGTCGAGAGCACCTTCACCTCGATCGCCGACGTGGTCGGCAGCTTCAAGTGGGGCTGGCTGCCCTTCCGTCCCTTCATCACCCAGCGCTTCGAGGCGATCGACAAGGTCAAGGACATCGGCGCGCCGCTGCTGGTGGTGCACGGCACCGCCGACAGCCTGATCAACCCGACCCTGGGCCGCAAGCTCTACGACGCGGCCACCGTGCCCAAGCTGTTCGTGCTGGTGGAAGGCGGCTCGCACCACAACACCAACTCGGTCGGCGAGGCCCAGTACCGCGCGGCGCTCACGCAGCTGTTCCGCATGAAGCCCGACAACATGGTGGCACGCAACCAGCCCAAGCTGTCGCCGCCCTCGCCGGCGCTGCCGCCCGCGGTGTCGCCGCAGGACGTGCGCGGCCAGGCGCGCGAGAACAGCGCGCCCGCCGCGATCTAGGACCTCAGACCAGCTCGAACGGCAGCCGCCGCAGCGGCTTGCCCGTCAACTGCGCCACGGCATTGGCGAAAGCGGGCGCCAGCGGCGGCAGGCCCGGCTCCCCCATCCCCTTGGGCGCATCGGCGCTCGGCACGATGTGGATGTCGAACTCCGGCACCTGCGTGATGCGCGCCACCGTGAAGTCGCCGAAGTTGCCCTGCTGCACCACGCCGTCCTTCAAGGTGATCGCGCTGCCCGGGAGGCAGGTCGACAGCCCCATCACCGCCGCGCCCTGCACCTGCGCTTCCACGCTGCGCGGATTGACGGCCAGGTTGCACTGCACGCCGCTGGTCACGCGGTGCAACACCGGCTGGCCGTCCTTGACCGAGGCTTCCACCACGTAGGCCACCACCGATTCGAAGGACTCGTGCACCGCCACGCCCCAGGCGCGGCCGTCCGCGAGCTTCTTCTTGCCGTAGCCGCTCTTGTCGACGGCCAGCTGCAGCGCGGCGCGATGGCGCGGATGCTTGTCGCCGAACAGCTGCATGCGATAGGCCACCGGGTCCTGCTTGGTGCTGCGCGCGATCTCGTCGATCAGCGTCTCCATCACGAAGGCGGTGTGGGTCGAACCCACGCTGCGCCACCACAGCACCGGCACGTTGAGCTGCGGATGGTGCACCGTCAGGCGCATCGGCAGCGGATAGGGATCGCGCATGCCCTCGACCGCCGTGGCGTCGATGCCGTCCTTCACCATGGCGCCCGCGAACACCGTGCCCGCGGTGATGGACTGGCCCACGATGACATGGTCCCAGGCCAGGATGCGACCGCGCTCGTCGAAGCCGATGCGCGCGCGATGCAGGTGCATCGGCCGGTAGTAGCCGCCCTTGATGTCGTCCTCGCGGCTCCACAGCAGCCGCACCGGCACGTCGAGGCCGGCGGCGCGCGTGGCCTTGGCGATCTCGCAGGCCTCGACCACGAAGTCGCTGGTGCTCACGAAGCGGCGGCCGAAGCCGCCGCCCGCCATCTGCACGTTGACCTTCACCTGCGCGGGCTCGAGCTTCAGTGCGCGCGCCGCGGCGATGCCGTCGAGGTCGGCGGACTGGGTGCCGACCCACAGCTCGGCACGCCCGTCCGACAGCTTCACGGTGCAGTTCAGCGGCTCCATCGGCGCATGCGCCAGGTAGGGAAACACGAACTCGGCCTCGAGCTTGCGCGGCGCATTGGCCAGCGGCGCCATGTCGGCGTCGAACTTGCGGTTGCCGGGACGGCCGGCCAGTTCGCGATACTGGGCCAGCTGCTTGTCGGAGTCGACCTTCTCGACGGCGGCCGTGTCCCACTGCAGCTTGAGCGCGTCGCGGCCCAGCTTGGCGGGCCAGTAGCCGTCGGCCACCACGGCCACGCCCTCGGCGCCACGGTCCAACGGAATGCGCACGACCGCCTTCACGCCCTTGACGGCGCGCGCGGCGCTGTCGTCCACCGACGCCAGGCGGGCGCCGAACACCGGCGGATGGGCCACCACCGCCGTGAGCTGGCCCGGGTGCTTCACGTCGATGCCGAAGTCCTGCCGGCCGCTGCTCTTGGCGGCCGCGTCGAGGCGCTGGGTCGGGCGGCCGATGATGCGGAAGTCCTTCGGGTCCTTGAGCACCACCTTCTCGGGCACCGGCAGCGCCATCGCCGCCTCGGCCAGTTCGCCGTAGCTCGCCTTGCGCCCGCCCGGGCCGAGCACCGTGCCGGCCTGCGTGCGCAGGGTGGAGGCATCGACCTTCCAGCGCGCCGCCGCTGCCGACAGCAGCATGGCGCGGGCGCGGGCGCCGAGCTCGCGGTACTGCACGAAGCTGTTCTTGATGGTGTTCGAGCCGCCGGTCAGGTGCATGCCGAAGAAGGGGTCGGCATAGGCGGCGTCGTTGGTACCGCTGCGGCTGCGCACCAGGGCCCAGTCGGCGTCGAGCTCCTCGGCCAGGATCATCGGCAGGCCGGTCTGCACGCCCTGGCCGAACTCGAGCCGGTTGATGGTCACCATGACCTCGCCGTTGGGCGCGATCTGCACGAAGGCCAGCGGCTGTTGCGTCGGCTTGAGGCCGCCGGCCGCCGGGGCCGCGCCGCCGGCCTGCGCCAGGGCCAGGTGCGGGAAGGTGCCGAGCGCGAAGCCGCTCGCGCCGACGATCTTGAGGAAGCTGCGGCGCGGCAGCGCGGCGGGCTCGTCGGCCGCGGGGCGGGCCATCAGGCGCTGCAGCGAACGCGGCAGGTCGTGGTAGTCGATGTGGGGCAGCATGGCTTTTCCTTCAGGCGAGGTTGCGGGCTGCATCGGCCACGGCCGCGCGGATGCGCGCATAGGTGCCGCATCGACAGATGTTGCCGGCCATGGCCGAGTCGATCTCGTCGGCGCTGGGCT
The DNA here is from genome assembly GCF_057809595.1 of Variovorax sp. FG153. Lineage (NCBI taxonomy): Bacteria > Pseudomonadati > Pseudomonadota > Betaproteobacteria > Burkholderiales > Comamonadaceae > Variovorax > Variovorax sp. FG153. Next base: position 34,485 of record NZ_JBMDKG010000063.1, on the reverse strand, counting down.
GCTTGCCCGCGGGCAGCGACTGCAGGAAGGCGGTCGCGCTCATGATCTGGCCGCTCTGGCAGTAGCCGCACTGCGCGACGTCGTGTCGCACCCAGGCGGCGTGCACGGCCGCGCCGACGCGGTCGCTGCCGTCGGTCATGCGTTCGATGGTGGTGATCTTCTTGCCGTCGGCGGCGGCGATCGGCGTGATGCACGAGCGGATCGCCTGGCCGTCGAGGTGCACGGTGCAGGCGCCGCACAGCGCGGCGCCGCAGCCGAACTTGGTGCCGGTCATGCCCAGCGTGTCGCGCAGGGCCCAGAGGATGGGCGTGCCGGGATCGGCATCGACCGTGTGGTCACGGCCATTGACGTGGAGCGCAGTCATTGCTTGTTTTCTCCGTGGGTGGATGGGGGAACGGGATTCACTTGGCGCCGTCGAGCAGCCATTGCGCGAGCGCCTGCAGGTCGGCATCGGGCACCTGGGCCTGCGGCGGCATCGGCATCGGGCCCCATTTGCCCGAGCTGCCGGCCTTGATGCTGGCCGCGAGCTGCGCGGCCGTGCCCTTGCCGTCGCCGTACTTCGCGCCGATGTCCTTCCAGGACGGGCCCACCACCTTGGTGGCGGGCTGGTGGCAGGCGACGCAGGCGTACTTCTGGGCCAGCGCGAGGCTGGCGTCGGCCTGGCGCGGCCACAGGGTGCCCACGCCGAGGCCCAGGGCCAGCGCGAGCGAGGCGGTGACGGAAGCGATCTTTTCTGTGTTCATCGTGGAAATCGTGGGGAAGGAGAGTTGCCTGATTCGACGGCGAGTGTGGGGCGTAGCCCGGCCGCGCGTTTGCCTGATTCGCTCGCGTTCTTGCCTGAAACACCGAGACTGCGGCGGAAATGCGCGCCGCGCGAACGCCCCGGGCTAGACTTTTCGCGACCTGTACTTCGAAAGGATCCAGATGGACCTCGCCGAGCCCGCGCGGCTGGATTCCCCGGCCGTGCTCGACGACCTGCAGCGCGCCGTCGCGCGCACCGCGCAGGCCGACGGCGACTACCTCACGGCCATTCCCGCGCTCTCGCTGCACCGCCGCAGCGCGATGACCGCGCCGCTGCACTGCCTCTACGGTTTCGGCCTCGGCATCACGGTCAGCGGGCAGAAACGCGTGGCGCTCGGCGACGAGGTGTTCGACTATGCCGCGGGCCAGTCGCTGCTGACCACGGCCGACCTGCCCGTGGTCTCGCACATCACCCGCGCCAGCGCGGCGCAGCCCTTCGTCGGCCTGGCGTTGCAGCTCGATCCGCGCGCGATCGTGCAACTGGCCGCCGAGATGGCGCTGCCCCCGCCGCCCCGGGACGGCAACCAGCGCGCCATGTCGCTCGGCGACCTCGACCCCACGCTGCTCGGCGCCGTGACGCGGCTGGTCGACCTGCTCGCCGAGCCGCGGCTGATCCCGCAGCTCGCGCCGCTGCTGCAGCGCGAGATCATGGTGCGGCTGCTCGCGGGCCGCCACGGCCCGCAGCTGCAGCGCCTGGTGGCGATCGGCTCGCCGAGCCAGCAGGTGGCGCAGAGCATGGCCTGGCTCAAGCTCAACTTCACGCGCAACGTGCTGGCCGACGAACTGGCGGCCTCCGCGAACATGAGCCCCTCGACCTTCCGCCAGCATTTCCGCGCCGTGGCGGGCATGAGCCCGATGCAGTACCTCAAGCAGCTGCGGCTGCAGGAAGCGCGGCAGTTGATGCTGAACCAGGGCATCGACGCCGGCACCGCGGGCGTGCGCGTGGGCTACGAGAGCGCCTCGCAGTTCAGCCGCGAATATGCGCGGCTGTTCGGGGCGCCGCCGCTGCGCGACATACGGCGGATGCGCGAGACGAGCTGAGATAGAAACACAACAGCCGGACGCAAAGGACGCGAAGGTCTCGCGAAGAGCGCGAAAGAGAAATTCAAAAAAATCTCCTTGCTTTCCTTTTGCGTCCTTCGCGAGACCTTCGCGTCCTCTGCGTCCGGAAGTCCGTTCCCGTCTTCGTCCCCTCCATTTGCTACGCTCGACCCCTTCATGGGTCCCTTTTCCTCTCCCCCCGATCCACCCCGCTTCATCGCCCTCGCCGGCCCCACCGCCTCTGGCAAGACCGCCGTCGCGCTGGCACTCGCACGCGAACACCCGGTGGAGATCGTCAGCGTCGACTCGGCGCTGGTCTACCGCGGCATGGACATCGGCACCGCCAAGCCCAGCGCCGACGAGCTGCGCGCGGTGCCGCACCACCTGATCGACATCCTCGATGCGCGCGAGAGCTACAGCGCGGCGGCCTTCGTGGCCGATGCGGCGCGGCTGATCGACGAGATCCGCGCGCGCGGCGCGATGCCGCTGCTGGTGGGCGGCACCATGCTGTACTTCAAGGCGCTGTTCGACGGCATCGACGCGATGCCGGCGGCCGATGCCGCGGTGCGCGCGCGCATCGATGCCGAGGCCGCCGAACTCGGCTGGCCCGCGATGCATGCGCGGCTCGCGCAGGTCGATCCGGTCACGGCCGCGCGGCTCGCGCCGCAGGACAGCCAGCGCATCCAGCGCGCGCTCGAGGTGTACGAGAGCAGCGGCCAGCCGCTGTCGCACTTCCATGGCAGCGACAGCAAGTCCACGCGCGGCGTCGAGGGCGGCCGGCTGTTCTCGCTCGAGCCCGCCGACCGCGCCTGGCTGCATGCGCGCATCGCGCAGCGCTTCGACGCCATGCTGGCCGCGGGCTTCCTCGACGAGGTGCGTGCGCTGCGCGCGCGCGGCGACCTCTCGCCCGAGCTGCCCTCGATGCGCTGCGTCGGTTACCGGCAGGCCTGGGAGACCCTCGACGCCGCCGACCCGCCCGATGCCGCCGCCCTGCAGGACCTGCGCGAACGCGGCATCGCCGCCACGCGCCAGCTCGCCAAGCGCCAGGTCACCTGGCTGCGCGGCATGCCCCACCGCACCGTGATCGCCTGCGACGCGCTCGACGCGCTGCCGTCGGCGGTGCGCCTCATCGCGCCCACGCTCCTCCCATGACCCTGCGCATCTCCGACCTGGGCAAGCACTACGGCCAGGCGCCGGTGTTCGAACACGTCAGCCTCGCGATCGAGCCCGGCGAGTTCGTCGCCATCGTCGGCGAATCGGGCGTCGGCAAGTCCACGCTGCTCAACTGCATGGCCGGCCTCGACCGCTGGGACACCGGCAGCGTGGTGCACGACGGCACCGACATCGGCGCGCTCGACGCCGAGGCCTGCGCGCTCTGGCGCCGGCGCCACGTGGGCTTCGTGTTCCAGGCCTTCCACGTGCTGCCGCACCTCGACGTGGCGCAGAACGTCGCGCTGCCGCTGATGCTGCTCGGCGAGCGCCGCGACGAGGCGCGCATCGCGCGCATGCTCGAGGCCGTGGGCCTGCCGGGCATGGGCGCGCGGCTGCCGCAGACGCTCTCGGGCGGCCAGCTGCAGCGCGTGGCGATCGCGCGCGCGCTGGTGCACCGGCCCGCGCTGCTGCTGGCCGACGAACCCACGGGCAACCTCGATCCCTCGACCGCCGCCAAGGTCATGGACCTGCTGATCGCGCAGACGCGCGAGCATGGCGCCTCGCTGGTGCTGGTCACGCATTCGGAGAGCGCGGCCGCGCGCGCCGACCGGCTGCTGCATCTCACGGCCGCGGGCATCCGCGTCGGCTGAACGGTGCGCGCGCCCTGGCCGCTGGCCGCGATCGCGGCGATCTACGTCGCCACCGAGCTGTGGCAGGTGGCCATGCGGCCCAGTTCGATGATCGGCATCCGGCTGGCCGTCTATGCGCTGGTGTTCCTGGCCGCGCTGCGCGGCAGCCGCGCGGCGGCCTGGCTCTGGGGCGCGATCAGCGCGGTCGCGGCCGTCGCCAGCGCCTTCGCGCTCTGGACCTTGATTTCCACGCGCAACGCCAACGGCGTGGGCCCGGCGACGATCGCCTTCATCGGCTTCCAGGCCGTCTTCTACGCGGTGGGCACGGCCTACATCTTCGGCAGCCGTTCGCTGCGCGCGTTCCAGCGGGCGCGCGGCGCGCTGCGCGGCAAGGGACCGGCCGCCCCGTCGCAATCGCCCTACGACGGCGCGCGCATCGCGCTCGGCAGCGACGCACTGATGCTGGTGCGCCAGGGCAACGTGCAGACCCGTGTCGAGCTCGCGGCCATCGATGCCATCGCGGTGCGCTCGCAGACCATGGCCGAGGGCCTGCCGCGCGTGTGGATCGAGCCCTGCGCGCAGCGCGACGGCGCGCAGCCGCTGATGGCGGTCACCACGCTGGCCGGCGGCTTCGCGCGCTTCGAGGCCTGGCTGTTCGAGCTGCCGGGTTTCGATGCGCCGGCCTACCGGCAGTTGCTCGAATGCGGCGAGAACGCGCGCCGCGTCGTCTGGCAACGACCCTAGGCGGTGCCGCCGAGCAGCGCCGCGTAGCGCCCCAGGTCCACGTTGCCGCCGCTGATCAGCACGCCCACGCGCTGGCCCGCGATCAGCGAACCCGCCGCGCAGGCGGCCGCGAACGCGAGGCAGCCCGTGGGCTCGACCACCATCTTCATGCGTTCGGCGAAGAAGCGCATCGCCTCCACGAGCTGCGCATCGCTGACCGTGAAGATGTCGTCGACGTCGCGCCGGATGATGCCGAAGGTGTACTCGCCCAGGTGCTGGGTCTGCGCGCCGTCGGCGATGGTCTTGGGCGTGTCGATGTGCGCGATGCTGCCCGCACGGAACGATTGCTGGCCGTCGTTGCCGGCCTCGGGCTCGACGCCGTAGACCTTGCAGCCGGGCGCGAGCGCGCGCGCCGACAGCGCCGAGCCCGACAGCAGCCCGCCGCCGCCGAGGCAGACGAACAGGTGGTCGAGCGGGCCGGTCTCCTCGATCAGTTCCTTCACGGCCGTGCCCTGGCCGCTGAGCACGTCGGGATGGTCGTAGGGCGGGATCAGCGTCATGCCGCGCTCGGTGGCGAGCCGGCGCGTCAGCGCCTCGCGGTCCTCGGTGAAGCGGTCGTACTGCACCACCTCGGCGCCGTAGCCGCGCGTGGCCGCGAGCTTGGCGGCCGGCGCGTCCTTGGGCATCACGATCACCGCGGGCATGGCCAGCAGGCGCGCGGCGAGCGCGATCGCCTGCGCATGGTTGCCCGACGAGAAGGCGATCACGCCACCCTTGCGCTGCTCGGCGTCGAACTTCGACAAGGCATTGAAGGCACCACGGAACTTGAACGCGCCCATGCGCTGGAAGTTCTCGCACTTGAAGAAGAACCGGGCGCCCCAGCGGGCATCGGCGGTGCTGGATCGCAGCACCGGCGTGCGGTGGGCATGGCCTTCGAGCCGCGCGGCCGCGGCGGTGACATCGTCGTAGGTGGGGAGTTGCATGGGCCTAGTGTCGCGCAGTTGAAAGCGCGCGGGCAAGGCGGCGGACGCGGGGAGATCCCCCAAAAAAGAAGCCCGCGGTCTTCGCGACCGCGGGCCCTTCATCCATCGCGTGGGCGCCGGCTCAGGCCTCGGGCGCCACCTGCTGCTGCGGCGCAACCGCGTCGGCCTGGCCGGTCTCTTCCTTCTGGTGCCGCGCCGCGATGAACAGGTACATCGCCGGCACCACGAACAGCGTGAACAGCGTGCCGATCGACAGCCCGCTGAAGATCACGATGCCCATCGCCTTGCGGCCCGCCGCGCCGGCACCCGAGGCGATCACCAGCGGGAGCACGCCGAACACCATGGCGGCCGTCGTCATCAGGATCGGGCGCAGCCGCGTGCCCGAGGCCTCGACGATGGCGTCGAGCTTGCTCAGGCCCTGCTTCTGCAGCCGGTTCGCCACCTCGACGATCAGGATGCCGTGCTTGCTGATGAGGCCCATCAGCGTCACCAGCCCGACCTGCGTGTAGATGTTCATCGAGGCGAAGCCCCAGAAGATGAAGATCATGGCGCCGAACAGCGCCAGCGGCACCGACACCAGGATCACGATCGGGTCGCGGAAGCTCTCGAACTGCGCCGCCAGCGCCAGGAACACGATGATCAGCGCGAACAGGAAGGTGATGGCGAAGTTGCCCGACTCCTGCACGAACTGGCGCGACTGGCCCGCGTAGTCGACCGTGTAGCCACTGGGCGCGAGCTGCTGCACCACGCCGCGCAGGTACTCGAGCGTCTCGCCCTGCGTGCCGCTGGGTACGCCCTGGATCGTCACCGAGTTGAGCTGCTGGAAGTGGTTCACCGTCTCGGGCTGCACGCTGTACTTCAGGCTCGCGACCGTGCTGGCCGGCACCACGCCGTTGGGCGTCTTGATGTAGAAGTTCAGCACGTCCGAGGGGTTGAGCCGGTCCACCTGCTGCACCTGCGGGATCACCTTGTAGGAGCGGCCCGAGATCGAGAAGTAGTTGACGTAGCCGCCACCGAGCGCCGCGCCCAGCGCGTTGCCCACGTCCTGCTGCGTGATGCCGAGCGAGGCGATCTTGTCGCGGTCGACCACCACGGTGGCCTGCGGCAGGTCGATCTTGAGGTCGGCGTCGATGTAGTAGAACTTTCCGTCCGCGCGCGCCTTGTCCATGATCTGCTGCGCGAGCGTGTTGAGGTTCTCGAACGGCTCGGTGGTCTTGATCACGAACTGCACCGGCAGCCCCGAGGCGCCCGGCAGCGCCGGGAACTGGAAGGCCACCACCTTGGCGCCCGCGATGCCGTTCCAGCGTTGCTGCAGGTCGGCCTGGATGTCGTGCGCGCTGCGCGTGCGCTGGTCCCAGGGCTTGAGCAGCACGCCGGCGATGCCGGCATTGGTGCTCGGCACGCCGGTCAGCTGGAACAGCTGCGCGTACTCGGGCGTGTCGTGCGCGACCTTGAAGATCTGGTCGGCATAGGTCTGCATCTGCGTGATGGTGGCCGTGGGCGCGCCCACCACCTGCGACAGCACGATGCCCTGGTCCTCCTCGGGTGCCAGCTCGGACTTCGACATCTTGAACATCACGAACAGGAGGCCGATGAGGATCACCCCCATCACGATCATCACCGGCCAGGTGCGCAGCACGCCGCGCAGGATCAGCGCGTAGCGGTGGTGCACGCGCTCGAAGACGTGCTCGATCTTGGTCGCGAACTTGCCGCTGTCCTGCTCGGGCTTGAAGATGCGCGAGCACATCATCGGCGACAGCGTGAGCGCGACCACGCCCGACACCACCACGGCGCCCGCGAGCGTGAACGCGAACTCGGTGAACAGCGAGCCGGTCAGCCCGCCCTGGAAGCCGATGGGCACGTACACCGCCACCAGCACCACGGTCATCGCGAGAATGGGCCCGCCGAGCTCGCGCGCTGCGAGCAGCGCCGCCTGCATCGGCGACTTGCCCTCGCGCATGTGCCGGTCGACGTTCTCCACCACGATGATGGCGTCGTCCACCACCAGCCCGATCGCCAGCACCAGCGCCAGCAGCGTGAGCAGGTTGATCGAGTAGCCCAGCGCCAGCATCACGAAGAAGGTGCCGATCAGCGACAGCGGCATCGCGATCACCGGCACCAGCACCGCGCGCAGGCTGCCCAGGAAGAGATAGATCACCACCGTCACGATCAGCAGCGCCTCGACCAGCGTCTTGATCACCTCGCTGATCGAGGTGTTGATGAAGTCGGTCGAGTCGTAGACGATCTTGCCGGTCAGCCCGCTGGGCAGCTGGGCCTGCAGCTCGGGGAAGGTGGTGCGCACCTGCTTGGCCACGTCGAGGATGTTGGCCTCGGGCGCGACCTTGATGCCGATGAACACCGAGCGCACGCCGTTGAAGGCGACGTTGAAGTCGTAGTTCTCGGAGCCCAGCGTCACGTTGGCCACATCCTGCAGCCGCACGATGGCGCCGTTGCTGCTCTTGATGGACAGCTGCTTGAACTCGTCCACGCTGTGCAGCGAGGTGCCCGCGGTGAGCGGCACGCTCACCATCTGGCCCTTGCTCTGGCCGACGGCGGCGAGGTAGTTGTTGGCGGCCAGCGCCGCGCTCACGTCGGTCGCCGTCACGCCGTAGGCGGCCATCTTCTGCGCATCGAGCCAGGCCCGCAGCGCGAAGGTGCGCGCACCGAGGATTTCGGCGGTCTGCACGCCGGGAATGGCATTGAGCTTGGGCTGCACCACGCGCACCAGGAAGTCGGTGACGTTGTTGTTGGGCAGCGTGTCGCTGTAGAAGCCGATGTACATGGCATCGGTGGTCTGGCCGGTGGCCACTGTCAGCACCGGCTGCTGCGCCTGCGGCGGCAGCTGGTTGCGCACCGAGTTGACCTGGGTGTTGATCTCGGTCAGCGCGCGGTTCGAGTCGTAGTTCAGCCGCAGGGTGGCGGTGATGGTCGACACGCCCAGGCTGCTCGAGGACGACAGGTAGTCGATGCCCTGGGCCTGCGACACGGCGGCCTCGAGCGGCTGCGTGATGAAGCCCGCGACCGTGGCGGCGTCGGCACCGTAGTAGGCGGTGCTGATGGTGACCACGCCGTTCTCGGTCTTCGGATACTGGTTGACCGGCAGGCCGGCCAGCGCGCGCAGCCCGAGGACCACGATCAGCAGGCTCACCACCATCGCCAGCACGGGCCGGCGGATGAAGATGTCGGTGAAGTTCATGCGGACGGCCTCACTTTTCCTGCGGCGTCGGGTTCGGGCTGTTGGCCGGCTGGACGCTGTTGTCGACCTTCACCGGCGTGCCGTTCTTCAGCTTGTTCTGCCCGCTGCTCACCACCACCTGGCCGGCCTCCAGGCCCTTGACGATGGCGATCTGGTCGCCGCGCGTCGGGCCGGTCTCGACGAAGACCTGCTGCGCGACCAGCTGGTCGCCGCTCGGCGCGTTGGCATTGGCCGCCGGCGCGGCCGGCGCGGCCGGCGCGGCGCCCGATGCGCCGGCGGCGGGCGCGGTCGCGGCCTTGAAGGCATCGGCCGTCTTCACCACGAACACGGTCGAGCCGTAGGGGTTGTAGGTGACGGCGGTGGACGGCAGCGTGAGCTGTTCACGCGCGCCGCCGATGTCGATCTTCACGGTCGCGAACATGCCCGGCAGCAGTTGCTGCTTCGGGTTCGAGACGGTGGCCTGCACCTGCACATTGCGCGTGGTGGCATCCACCTTGGGGCTGATCGCATTGATCTTTCCGCTGAAGACCTGGCCGGCGAAGGCATCGACCGCGAGGTTCACCGCCTGGCCGACCGCGAGCCCCGCGAGCTGCTGCTGCGGCAGCGTGAAGTCGACGTAGATCGGGTCCAGCGTCTGCAAGGTGACCAGCTTGTCGCCCGCGTTCACGTACTGGCCCGGATTCAGCGAAGTGATGCCCAGGCGGCCCGCGAACGGCGCGCGGATCGACTTCTTCGCCACCAGCGCGGCCTGCTGCTCGACCTGCGCGCGCTTGGCCTTGAGGTCGTTGGTGTCGGCATCGATCTGCGCCTGGCTCACGGCCTGCACCGCGAGCTGCGCCTGGTCGCGCTTGAGCACGGTGGCGGCCTGCGCGGCGGCGGCCTCGGCCGCATGCAGCTGGGCGATGTCGGAGTCAGCGTTGAGCTCGACCAGCAGCGCGCCGGCCTTCACGTCCTGCCCGGACTTGAAATGCACCTGGCGCACCAGCCCGGCCACCTCGGTGCCGAGGTCGGCGCCGCGCACCGGGTTCAGCGTGCCGACCGCGGAGAACTGGGACTGCCACTGCAGCTTCTGCACCTCGACCGTCGACACGGTCTGCGGGCCCGGCTTGGGCACGGCGGCAATCAACGCGCGGATCTGCAGGAACTTGCCGAGCGCCAGCGCGGCAACGACCAGCAGCACGCAGCCGATCATGATGATCATTCTCCGGGTCATGGGTAGGCTTCTCTTCGAGTTATGGATGAAGGGATGGGGTGCCGCGGCATGAGGTTTTCATGCCGCGGCGGGATTCAGTTCCGCGCCGGGGCGGATGCGGTGTCGGCGGCCGGGGCGATGGTCGCGTCGGCGAGTTCGCCGCGGTTCCACCAGCCGCCGCCCAGCGCCTGGAACAGCGCGGCGGTGTCGGCATGGCGCGCGGCCTGGGCCTGCACCAGCGCGGTGTGCGTCTGCAGCCAGGCCTGCTGCGCGGTCAGCAGCTGCACGTAGCTGACGGCACCGGCGCGGAACTGCGCGGTCGCCAGGTCGAGCGACTGCCTGGCGAGCGACTCGGCCGTGGCCTGGGTCTGCAGCGCCGTGGCATCGAGCTCGAGCGCGCGCAGCGCATCGGCCACGTTCTGGAAGGCACCGAGCACGGTGTCGCGGTATTGCGCCGCGGCCGCGTCGTAGGCCGCGACCGCCGCGCGCTTCTGCGCGCGCAGCGTGCCGCCATCGAAGATCGGCTGCGCGAGCGCGGCGCCCACGCTCCAGAAATCGGTGGCCGAGCGGAACAGGTCGCGCGAGCGCGTGGCGCTGCTGCCGTAGCTGCCGGTGAGGTTGAACTTGGGATAGAGGTTGGCCGTGGCCACGCCGATCTGGGCGCTGGCCGCGTGCAGCCGGGCCTCGCTGGCGCGCACGTCGGGCCGCTGGCGCGCGAGCTCGGAGGGCAGCGACAGTGGCAGCTCGGCCGGCAGGTTCAGGCTCGCGAGATCGAACTCGGGCAGCCCGGCCTCGCTCGGCAGCCGGCCCGCGTAGACCGCGAGCTGATGGCGCGTCTGCGCGAGCGACTTCTCGATCGCCGGGATCGTGGCCAGCGTCTGCGCGACCTGGGTGCGCTGCTGCAGCACGGTCGACTTCGGGATGGCGCCGGTGTCGAACTGCTTTTCGATCACGTCGAGCTGCTGCTGCTGCGCCTGCAGCACCTCGCGCGTGGCCTGCAGCTGCGCGCGCAGCGCGGCCTCGCGGATCGCCGTGGTCACGAGGTTGCCGGTCAGGGTCAGGTAGACCGCCTCGACCTGGTAGCCCTGCGCCTCGAGCGTGGCCTGCGCGCCCTCGAGCGCGCGGCGGTTGCCGCCGAAGACGTCGAGCGCATAGCTGACGTTGACCTGGGCGTTGTAGAGCGTGAGCAGCTGGCCGCCGGGCACCTGCGTCGTGACCTGCGAGGCGCGCTCGCGCGTGCCGCCCAGCGAGCCGTTGACCTGGGGCCACAGCAGGCTGCCCGACTGGGCCTCGTAATTGGCCTGGGCCTGGCGCAAGGTGGCCTGGGCCGAGGCCAGCGTGGGGCTCTGCGCGAGCGCGTCGCGGATCAGGCGGTCGAGCGGTTCGGAACGGAACACGGCCCACCACTGCGCGGGAATGTCCCGGCCCGGCAGCAGTTGCTGCGACTGGCCGCCCGGAACCGGCGCCTGCGCGGTGCGCCCGGGCATCGGCGAGGCCGTGTAGTCGGCGCCCTGCGCGGCGGCCGGCAGGCCCGGCGTCTTGAAGTCGGGGCCGAGCGTGCAGGCGCTCAGCAGCAGGGCCGCTCCCAGGACGGCACCCTGGCGGGGCCAGGCTGCGCGACTGCGCGCGGGGCCGGCCGGCGAGGCGTGGCGGGGGTCCTGCGTTGCTTTGTTGTCTTGGTTTTGCATTGGGCGAGGGTTGTACACCCGGAAGGTCGCGAAAAGCTGACCTGAAAAGAAAGAAAGAAAGAAAGGAAAGACCCGTCGAAATCGGGCTGGATTGTGTGGCCGGGCGTTACGCGAGCATTGCGGGTGCTACCGGCCACGCCGGTGAAAACCCTAGCTGCGCAGCCGTGCCGGATTCCGTACTCTGTATACAGAGTTCAGAAACGGAGTCACCCATGCCCGCCCAGCTCGTCAGCATCGAGGTCGCGCCCGACCTCGTCGACCAGGTGTACCGCGCCCTGCTCGGCGCGATCAGCAGCGGCGAGCTCGCGCCCGGCGAGCGGCTCACGCAGGAGGACATCGCGCAGCGGCTCGCGGTGTCGCGCCAACCGGTGCTGCAGGCGCTGCGGCTGCTCAAGAAGGACGGCTTCGTGCACGACGCGCCGGGCCGCGGCGTGCTGGTGGCGCCGCTCGACGCCGACTGGATGCGCAAGGTCTACCAGGTGCGCGGCGCGCTCGACGTGCTGGCCGCGCGGCTCGCGGCGGCCGAGCGCTTTCGCATCGACCCCGAGCTGATGGAGCGCGGGCGCCGCGCCGCGGGCGGGCGCGACGTCGAGGCCATGATCGATGCCGACATGGCCTTCCACCAGGCCATCTACGCGGCCTCGGGCAATCCGCTGATCGCGCAGAGCGCCGACCAGCACTGGCGCCACCTGCGCCGCGCGATGGGCGCGGTGCTGCAGGCCGAGCCGCAGCGCGAGTCGCTGTGGGACGAACACGAGGCCATCGCGGCCGCCATCGCCGCGGGCGATGCCGGCGAGGCCGCGCGCCTGAGCGAGGAGCACGTGGCGCAGGCCAGCGAGGCGCTGGGCCGGCGCCTGGCCGAGCAGCTCGCGCGCGCATCCACCCCCTCTTCCCCGATCCCTTCCCACCCACGCACGACCCAAGGAGACACCGCATGAAGCTGACCCCCGAGCAACGCGCGCAGTTCGAGCGCGACGGCTACCTGTTCTTTCCCGGCCATTTCTCCCCCGAGGAGACCCGCGTGCTGACCGACGCGGTGCCCGAGCTCTACGGCCGCCGCGAGGCCTTCAACGTGCGCGAGAAGGGCTCGGACGCGGTGCGCACGAACTTCGCGGCCCACCTCTACAGCGAGCCCTTCGCGAAGCTCGCGCGCCATCCGCGCATGGTGGGCCCGGTGCGCGACCTCTTCGAGGAGGAGGTCTACATGCACCAGTTCAAGATCAACGGCAAGATGGCCTTCGAGGGCGACGTCTGGCAATGGCACCAGGACTACGGCACCTGGCTCAACGACGACCTGATGCCGACCGAGCGCGCGATGAACGTCGCGATCTTTCTCGACGACGTGAACGAGCACAACGGCCCGCTGATGTTCATCCCGGGCAGCCACCGCAAGGGCGTGGTCGACGCGAAGCACGACCTCACGACCACCAGCTACCCGCTGTGGACGGTCGACAACGCGCTGATCCGCCAGCTGGTGGATCGCGCCGGCGGCAAGGACGGCGGCATCGTCTCGCCCAAGGGCCCGGCCGGTTCGATGATCCTGTTCCACAGCTGCCTGGTGCATGCCTCGGGCAGCAACCTGTCGCCGTTCAACCGCGTGGCCGTCTACCTGAGCCTGTGCGCGGTCAGCAACCACATCCGCCGCCACAAGCGTCCCGAGTACATCGCGCACCGCGACTTCGCGCCGATAGCGATGCTGCCCGACGACTGCCTGCTTAAGCCCTACCCGGTCGACCTGCCGTGGAAGAACGGCCTGCCCGAGAGCGCGCTGCGCACCTCGACCGAGACGCTCGAGGCCGTCGCCTGACCCCGCCCAGAAGAACCACCGAGACAAGACCCCTTCCATGAGCCTCCACCAGAAACTCCAGCAGCGCGCCGCCGAAGGCCGCCCGATCCGCATCGGCCTGATCGGCGCCGGCAAGTTCGGTTCGATGTACCTCGCGCAGATCCCGCGCACGCCGGGTGTGCAGCTGGTCGCGATCGCCGACCTCTCGCCCGCGGCCGCGCGCGTCAACCTCGAGCGCGTGGGCTGGGAGGCCGCGCGCGCCAACGCAACGTCGGTGCAGGAAGCGCTGAAGTCCGGCGCCACCTGGATCACTGAGGACTGGCAGGCCGTGACGCGCGAGCCTTCGATCGACATCGTGGTCGAGTGCACCGGCAATCCCGTGGCCGCGGTCGACCACTGCCTCGACGCCTTCGCGCACGGCAAGCACGTGGTCAACGTGACGGTCGAGGCCGATGCCTTCTGCGGCCCGCTGCTGGCGCGCCGCGCGCAGCAGGCGGGCGTGGTCTATTCGCTGGCCTTCGGCGACCAGCCCGCGCTGATCTGCGACCTGGTGGACTGGGCCCGCACCTGCGGCTTTCCGGTGGTGGCGGCCGGGCGCGGCCACAAGTGGCTGCCGCACTTCAGCGAATCCACGCCCGAGACCGTCTGGAGCAACTACGGCCTCACGCCCGAGCAGGCGCGGCGCGGCGGGCTCAACCCGAAGATGTTCAACAGCTTCCTCGACGGCTCCAAGCCCTCGATCGAGAGCTCGGCCGTGGCCAATGCCACCGGGCTGGGCGTGCCCTCCGACGGCCTGCTCTATCCGCCGGCCAGCGTGGAGGACATCCCGTTCGTGACCCGCCCGCGCAGCGAGGGCGGCGTGCTCGAGCGCAAGGGCATGGTCGAGGTGGTCTCCTCGCTCGAGGCCGACGGCCGCAGGATCCCCTACGACATCCGCATGGGCGTGTGGGTCACGGTCGAGGCCGAGACCGACTACATCAAGAACTGCTTCGAGGAATACAACGCCCACACCGACCCGAGCGGGCGCTACTTCACGCTCTACAAGCGCTGGCACCTGATCGGGCTCGAGGTCGGCCTGTCGGTCGCGAGCGTGGCGCTGCGCGGCGAACCCACGGGCGTGGCCACCTGCTGGAACGCCGACGTGGTCGCCACCGCCAAGCGCGACCTCGCGCCCGGCGAGCTGCTCGACGGCGAAGGCGGCTACACGGTCTGGGGCAAGCTGCTGCCGGCCGAGCGCTCGCTGCGCATCGGCGGCCTGCCGCTGGGGCTGGCGCACGGCATCAAGCTGGTGCGCCCGGTGCGCAAGGGCCAGAGCCTGACCTGGGCCGACGTGGCGATGGACACCGGCACCCACGCCTTCAAGCTGCGCAGCGAACTCGAGGCGATGTTCGCGCCGAAGGAACAGGCCCGGGCGGCCTGAACCCGACCCACATCACGACGGCGCGGCTCAGCCCGCGTCCGCCACCGGCAGGTAGACCTCGTGCCACAGCACGACCTTGCCGAGCGCATCGAAGCGCAGCAGCAGCATCGCGTCGAAGTGGTCGACCGCGCCCGCGGTCCGCTCGACGCGCGCGCGCATCGCGAGCACCACCGACTCCTCGTCCGCCACCGCGTGGCTCACGCGGTAGTCGATGCGCGCGATCGTGGCGCGAAAGCCGTTCAGGAACGCCAGGTAGTTGTCGTGGTCGGCATCGTGGCGGCGGCCGTTGGCCTCAACCACGAAGCGTGGCGCGAAGCGTTCGGCGATCAGCGCCTGCGTGAGCGCGGTGTCGGCGCGCAGGTTCTTCCGGTTCCAGTCCAGCAGTTCGTGCGCCCGGCGCAGGTTGTCGTCGCGTGTCATCGGCATCGGTCGATTCTGCCTCGGGCGACCGGCCCGGCCGGCCAGCGCCAGGCTGAAGGTCGGGGCGACCGCCATTGCGCTGCCGGCCGCGTCGTAAAAGAATATGCAACTCGCTGTCGAAATGCCGGTCAGCCAGCCGTCATTGGTGTGAGCGATCTTGCTCGATCCGCTTTTCACGACGGAGTTGCACCATGCAGTACATGCTTTTGTTCTATCAGACGCCTGCCGAATTCGAGCAGCGCGACGATGCGTCCGCCCAGGCCCGGCGCGCGAGCTGGGTGGCCTATGCCGACGCGGTGCGCCAGTCGGGCCTCGCGCTCGGCGGCCACGGCCTGATGCCGCCGATGACCGGCACCACCCTGCGCATCCGCGGCGACAGGCGCCAGGTGCAGGACGGCCCCTTCGCCGACACCAAGGAGCAGCTCGGCGGCTACTTCGTGATCGACGTGCCCGACCTCGACGCCGCGCTCGAATGGGCCGCGCGCGCGCCCTGCGCCGCCACCGGCGGCGTGGAAGTCCGTCCGGCCTTCACCGCCAGCGCCCAGGGCGGTTGAGGCCGCCGGGGCACGCGCCATGAACGACACGGCCGCCCGCGAGGCTGCCGAGCGAGCGGCCCGCCAGTCCTATGGCCGGCTGCTCGCGATCCTCTCGGCACGCACGCACGACATCGCCGGCTCCGAGGACGCGCTGGCCGATGCCTTCGCGCGCGCGCTCGAGCGCTGGCCCGCCGATGGCGTGCCCGAGCGTCCCGACGCCTGGCTGCTGAGCGTCGCGCGCAACCGCCGGCTCGACGCCTGGCGCCACACCCGCGTGCAGGACGACGCCACCCAGACCCTGCTGCTGCTGGCCGGCGAGATGGACACCGCCGAGGCCGAGGGCCATGCCGTGCCCGACGACCGGCTGCGCCTGTTCTTCGTCTGCGCCCATCCGGCCATCGACGCCGCCGCGCGCACGCCGCTGATGCTGCAGACCGTGCTGGGCCTCGATGCCGCGCGCATGGCCGGCGCCTTCCTCACCTCGCCCGCCACCTTGAGCCAGCGGCTGGTGCGCGCCAAGACACGCATCCGCAACGCGCGCATCCCCTTCGAGTACCCGCAGGCTCGCGAGCTGCCGCAGCGGCTGCAGGACGTGCTCGACGGCATCTATGCCGCCTACGGCACCGGCTGGGACGACGTCGACGGCGCCGATGCGCGGCCCGACGGCCTCACCACCGAGGCCATCGACCTCGGCCGCATCCTCTGCGCGCTGATGCCCGAGGAGCCCGAGCCGCTGGGCCTGCTCGCGCTGATGCTGTTCTGCGAGAGCCGCGCCGAGGCGCGCCGCAGCGACAGCGGGGCCTACGTGCCGCTCGACCAGCAGGATCCGGCGCGCTGGAATCCCGACCTGCTCGCCGAGGCCGAGGCCTGCCTGCGCCGCGCCTCGGCCATGCAGCGCCTGGGCGCCTACCAGCTCGAGGCCGCGATCCAGTCGGCGCACTGCGAGCGCCGCGTCGGCGCGCCGGTGCCGCCCGAGGCGCTGGTGTCGCTCTACGAAGGCCTGCTCGCGCTGCGGCCCAGCATCGGCGCGCAGGTGAGCCTGGCCTGCGCGCTCGCCAACGCGCGCGGACCCGACGCCGGCCTGCGCACGCTCGATGCGATCCCGCCCGACGAGGTCGCGAACTACCAGCCCTTCTGGGCCGCGCGCGCGCACCTGCTGGCGGCCGGCGGCGCGCGCGCCGCGGCGCGCCAGGCCTACGAGCGCGCGATCGGCCTCGCGAGCAGCGCGGCGGTGCGCACCTACCTCGGGGCGATGATGCTGCGCCTGTGAGGCGCGGCGCGCTCAGCCCGCGTCGGGCCGGGCATTGAAGGTGCGCGGGAACAGCGCCGCCCGCGAACGGTCGCGCAGCCGGTAGCGCATCGCCGGGCGCCCCGCCCCGCCCGCGAGCATGCCGGCCTCCTCCATGAAGCCGCCGTCGAGCATGCGCTTGCGGAACGCGCTCTTGTCGACCGGGCGCCCGAGCACGACCTCATAGGTGTGCTGCAGCGCCGGCAGCGTGAACGGCTCCTCGAGCAGGAAGGCCGGCAGCGAGGTGTATTCGACCTTGCTGCGCAGCCGCGCCACCGCCGCCGCGAGCAGCTCGCCATGGTCGAAGGCCAGCCGCTTGCGCAGCGCCGCCTCGACCTCGAACCACGCCACCTCGGCCGCGTTGGCGCCGCCGCGCAGCTGCATCGCCTGCGCCGGGATCAGCGCATAGAAGCAATGCGTGGCCGACCAGCCGCGCGGATCGCGCTTCGCCCCGCCCCAGCTGCCGAGCTGCTCGAGGTAGGGCGTGACCACGCCGGTCTTCTCGCGCAGCTTGCGCAGCGCGCAGTCCAGCAGCGTGGCGTCCTCGTCGACGTTCACGAAGCCGCCCGGCAGCGCCCAGCGTCCCGGATGGGGCTCGGCGCTGTCGGCGGGGCGACGCACCAGCAGCACCTGCAGCGCGTCGTCGAGCACGGTGAACATCGCCACGTCGACGGTGACGAGGGGGCGGGGGAAAGTCAGCGCGTGGAATGTGGACGGGGATGTGGACACGGATGGCTTGACTCGATATCGATTAGTTGTACTATACAACCCTTAATTAGTTGTACAGAGCAACCATCAGAACAACAACAAGGGATACGAGAAATGAACGACATCCGCACCACTCCGCTGCCCGTGCAGCGTCACCTCGAACAACACGAACGCTGGCCCCGCAGCGGCCGGGTCATCCTCGCTCATCATGACGCGCGGTCGGTCGTCGTCTACCAGGCCTACCGGCCCGCGATCGGCGAGTACGCGATCGCGCACGGCCGTCTCGACGGCCCCGATTTCAGCCTCGCGCGCATGAGCTGGATCAAGCCGAACTTCCTCTGGATGATGTACCGCTCGGGCTGGGGCACGAAGCCGGGCCAGGAAATCACGCTCGGCCTGCGGTTGCGACGCGCGTTCTTCGAACGGGTGGTGCGCGAGGCCGTGCCCTCGACCTTCGATCCCACGCGCTTCGCCGACCGCGATGCCTGGCAGGCCGCCGTGAGGCACTCGGAAGTGCGGCTGCAATGGGATCCCGACCATGCGCCCAACGGCGCGAAGCTCGGGCGCCGCGCAATCCAGTTGGGCCTGCGCGGACGCACGCTCGCGGCCTTCGCGCACGAGGAACTGCTCGAAGTGATCGACATGCGCGCCTTCGTGGACGCGCAGCGGCCGCATGCACAACACAACCAGGACCCTGAACTGCGGACACCCGAGGAGCATCCACTCGACCTCCTGCCCGACGACGATCGGAGCCTGCAGAAAGCCACCGACGAGGAAACACGATGAGCGACGAGACCGTCCACCGCCACACCCGCACCGCCCTGATCGACCGCATCGCCCAAGGCTTCGAGCCCCGCTACCTGCTGTTCTGGGGCCACCAGCCCGAGAAGGACGGCAGCGCCGGCAAGGGCTGCTTCAGCCAGTGGTTCGAGGCGCCGTTCGAGATCGAGGGCGTGCGATACGCGACGGCCGAGCACTTCATGATGGCCGGCAAGGCGCGGCTTTTCGGCGACACCGAGGTCCTGGGCCAGGTGCTCGCCGCGCGCACGCCGGCCGAGGCCAAGAAGCTGGGCCGCGCGGTGCGCGGCTTCGACGACGCGGCCTGGAAGCACGCGGCCTTCGACCTGGTCGTGCAGGGCAACCTCGCGAAGTTCTCGCAGCACGCGGCGATGGGCGAGCTCCTGCTGCGCACCGGCGAGCAGGTGCTGGTGGAGGCCAGTCCCTACGACGCGATCTGGGGCATCGGCATGGCCGCGAGCCATGCCGACGCGCGCGAGCCGGCGCGCTGGCGCGGCCAGAACCTGCTGGGCTTCGCGCTGATGGCCGTGCGCGACCAACTGCGGGCGGGTTGAAATCATGACGACCTCGATGGAAGACCGCTTCCGCGGCGCCCTGCTCGGCCTGGCCTGCGGCGATGCCGTGGGCACGCGCGTGGAATTCAGCCCGCGCGGCAGCTTCGTGCCCGTCACCGGCATGCAGGGCGGCGGGCCCTTCGGCCTCGCGCCCGGCGAATGGACCGACGACACCTCGATGGCGCTGTGCCTCGCGGCCAGCCTGGTCCATTGCCGCGGCTTCGATGCCGTCGACCAGATGAACCGCTACTGCAACTGGCGCAGCGTGGGCTACATGAGCAGCAACGGGCGCTGCTTCGACATCGGCATCACGGTGTCGAACGCGCTGTCGCGCTACCTCGCGAGCGGCGATCCCTTCGCGGGCGATCCCGATCCGCGCACCGCCGGCAACGGCGCGCTGATGCGGCTCGCGCCGGTCGCGATGTTCGGCGTGGCCGATGCGCCCGCGCTGCTGCGGCTTGCCGCCGACAGCACGCGCACCACGCACGGCGCGGCCGAGGCCATCGCCTGCTCGCGCCTGTTCGCGCTGCAGCTGCAGGCCGCGCTGCGCGGCGAGGACAAGGCGTCGATCCTCGCGCCGCGCGACATCGGCGAAGCACCGAGCCCCGGCGTGGCCGCGCTCGCGGCCGGCCGCTGGCGCGACAAGCCGCGCGATGCGATCAAGGGCTCGGGCTATTGCGTGGAATCGCTCGAGGCGGCGCTGTGGTGCTTCGCGCAGGCCGACTCCTTCGAGGAAGCGATCCTCGCGGCCGCCAACCTCGGCGACGACGCCGACACCACGGCCGCGATCTGCGGCCAGCTCGCGGGCGCGTTTCATGGCGTGGCGGGCATTCCGGCGCCATGGCTGGCCACGCTCGCGATGCGCGACGAGATCGACGCGATGGCGCGCGCGCTGTTCGCGCTCGCCCACCCGGCCTGATCCCTTCGCTATTGCGCGTACGACAGCGGCAGCGCGGTCGTGAACTTGATCTCCTCCATCGCGAAGCTGGAACTGACGTCGAACAGCTCGGTGTCGGCGATCAGCCGCTTGTAGACCTTGTCGTAGGCCGCGATGTCGGGCACCACCACGCGCAGCAGGTAGTCGATCTCGCCGCTCATGCGATAGAACTCGACGATCTCGGGGATCACGTCGACCACGGCCTTGAAGCGATCGAACCAGGCCTGCGTGTGGGTGCTGGTGCGCACGGCGACGAACACCGTCACGCCCACGTTGACCTTGCGCGGATCGACCAGCATCACGTTGCGCGTGATCACGCCGGCTTCCTTGAGCCGCTGGATGCGGCGCCAGCACGGCGTCTGAGACAGGCCGACCTGGCTCGCGAGATCTGCGATCTGGCGCCCGGCGTCGAGCTGCAGCAGCTCGAGAATCTTCCTGTCTATGGCGTCCAATTTTATTTTTGCCATGAAAAATAGAATTTGATTCTCAAAACCCAGGGAAATCGAGTCTACAACGCAAGCCTTTTCCTGTCGCGGCTTCGCAGAATCGAGGCATGGACATCTACCTCGACGCCAACGCCACCACCCCCGTTCTGCCCCAGGCCCGCGAGGCCGCGCTGGCCGCCATGGCCGGCGATTTCGGCAACCCCAGCAGCATCCACAACACCGGCCTCAAGGCCCGGGCGCTGATGGACGCGGTGCGCGAGCGCGCCCGCCGCGCGATCGGCGCGCCGACGGGGCGGCTCTTGTTCCTCAGCGGCGCGACCGAGGGCATCCAGACCGCCGTGCTGTCGGCCCTGAACGCGCTGCGCGCGCGGCGCCAGGCCGGCGAGAGCGTGCCCGAGCTGCTGCTCTACGGCGCGACCGAGCACAAGGCCGTGCCCGAGGCGCTGCGCCACTGGAACGCGCTGCTGGGCCTCGACCTCGAGGTGCTGGCGATTCCCGTGGGCCGCAACGGCCGCCACGACCTCGACTGGCTGCGCGCGCACGCGCCGCGCGCCGGCATGGTCTGCACCATGGCCGCCAACAACGAGACCGGCGTGGTCAGCGACCTCGACGGCATCGCGGCCGCGCTGGTCTGCAGCCCGGCGCTGTGGATGGTCGACAGCGTGCAGGCGCTCGGCAAGCTGCCGCTGCGCCTGGGCGAGCGACCGATCGACTACGCGCCCTTCTCGGGCCACAAGCTCTATGCGCCCAAGGGCATCGGCCTGCTCTACGTGCGCGAGGGCGCGCCCTTCACGCCGCTGATGGCCGGCGGCGGCCAGGAGGATTCGCTGCGCTCGGGCACCGAGAACATGTCGGGCATCGCCGCGCTCGGCGCGGTGCTGGGCGCGTTGGAGGAAGGCTTCACCTTCCGCCGCGCCGACGCGCTCGCGGCCTGCCGCGACCGCCTGGCCGCCGCGCTGGCCGAGGCCTTCCCGGGCCTGGTCTTCAATGCGCCGAGCGCGCTGTGTCTGCCGACCACGCTGAACTTCTCGGTGCCGGGCCTGAGCTCCAAGCTGCTGCTGGACCTGTTCGACGCGGCCGACATGCGCGTGAGCGGCGGCTCGGCCTGCGGTGCCTCGAAGGCCCGGCCCAGCTACGTGCTCGAGGCGATGGGTCTGCCCGCCTGGCAGACCGCGTCGGCGGTGCGGCTGTCCTTCGGTCCTGCCAGCGACGATGCCTTCATCGACGAGGCCTGCGCGCGCATCCGCGCCTGCGGCGAGTCGCTGCGCCAGAGCTGCCTGGGCCCGGTGCCGCAGAACCAGGCGCAGCCACCCGAGCGCCTGACCCGCTTCGTGGTGGACGGCGCCTGCTGCTACCTGCTGGCCGATGACCAGAGCCGGCGCTGCGTGGTCATCGACCCGCTGCCCGAACTGAACGCGCAGCTGACCCAGTGGCTGGGCTGCCACGGCTACACGCTGGCGGCCGTGCTCGACACCCACAGCCATGGCGACCATGCCTCCTCGGGGCCCGAACTGCGCGCCGCCGTGCCGGCGCGTCAGCTGGAGGCGGGCGCGGTGGATGCGCTCGGCTGGCCCGAAGGCGCGACGCAGATCGCGCTCGGCGCGCTGCGCCTCACGCGGCTGGCCGTGCCGGGCCACACCGCCGACTCCACCGTCTACCTGCTGCGCGATGCCAAGGGGCTGCGCCTGGCCTTCGTCGGCGACACCGTGATGCCCGGCGCGCTGGGCCGCAGCGATTTCGCGCAGAGCCGGCCGCTGGCCTTCGGCCCGTCGCTGCTGAAGCTGCAGCGCGCCCTCAAGCCCGACACGCTGCTGCTGCCGGGCCACGACTACGACGACCGCTTCGCGAGCACGCTGGTCACCGAGCGCATGGCCCAGCCGCTGCTCGACGACGTGCTCGACGGCCACCTCGACGCGGAGGGTTTCGCGAGCGCGAAGGCGGCGCTCGAGCGCGACCTCGGGCTCACCGAATACCGGACCATGGCCTGCGGCGCGCGGGTCGACCGCTGCGCCGGCAGCGGCACGCCCGAGCTGTCGCCCGAGGCCTCGGCCGCGCTGCTGCGCAAGCATCCGGGCCTGCTGCTGGTCGACGTGCGCGAGCCCTACGAGCAGCGGCTCGGCCAGCCCGGCGTGCTCGATGCCGCGCGGCGCCAGGCCGTGCCGCTCTCGCGGCTGCTCAACGCCCTGCCCGACTGGCTGGCGCTGCCGGGCGAAACGCCGATCCTGTTCTTCTGCCGCAGCGGCAACCGCAGCGCGCAGGCGGCGCGCGCGCTGCGCCGCCTCGGCCATGCGCAGGCCTGGAGCCTCGCGGGCGGTCTCGCGCTGTGGCCGCGCCATGCCGCGGACGAAGTGCGCACCCTGCACGATGCAGTGCATTGATGCGCGCGCGGTCGGGGAACCTTCGCCGCTTGCCCGAACCGCATTCACGCTCACAACGATGTCAGGGACCGTCTCGATGAACCTCCGCCGCCGCCTTCTGCTCGCCACCTGCACCTGGGGTGCCACCGCCACCATGGTCCATGCCCAGGCCCGGCGCGACGATGTCGCGGGCCGCTTCAAGAAGCTCGAGGGCTTCCGGTTCGACCAACTGCCGCTGCAGGACGCGATCACGCTGGTCCACGGCAATGGCAAGCGCCGCATCGCGGTGTTCTCCGATCCGCGCTGCGGCCACTGCCAGCGCGTCGACAAGGACCTGAAGGCGATCGGCAACGTCACCGTCCATGTCTTCCTCTACCCGGTGCTCGGCGAGGAATCGGTGGCCAAGGCACGCAACATCCTCTGCAGCGCCCGGCCGGCCCGCAACTGGGAGCAATGGATCGAGAAGGGCATCGACCCCGGCGCGCCCGCGGGCCGTTGCGATGCCTCGCCGCTGCAGCGCAACGCGGCGCTCGGCAGGCGCTACGACGTGAGCGGCACGCCCACGCTGATCTTCGGCGACGGAACGCGCGTGCCGGGCGCGATACGCGCGGCGTGGATCGAGCAGTTGCTCGACGCCGCCGAGCGCCCTTAGTCCACCAGCGCGGTTTCGCGCACGCGCCGCCCGGCGACCTGCGCGCCGCCCTGCGACAGCGTCACGCCCACCACCTGCCCGCCCTCGCGCTGGAACACGATCTGCGCGCCGATCTCGCCCACCGTGAAGCGGTCGGTGCCGATCGGCTTGAGCGGGTTGTAGCCACGGCCGCTCTCGCGCACCAGCAGGCGGCCGCCGCGTACCGTGAAGTCCAGCGACTTGGAGGGGGTGACGCGGTACTCGCCGCGGTACTCGGCCAACTTGTCGGCATCGACCGGCACCTCGACCGTGGGCGCCGGATAGCGGCTCTTGCCGATCGCCAGCATCACGCGCTGCAGCGGCGCGCGCGTGTTGCTGCTCAGGAGGATCATGGCCTCGCCGGTGTCGGGCGCGAGCATCCACAGGGTGCGGTAGCCCTCGGTGACGCCCGCGTGGTAGTAGGTGCGGCGAGCGCCCTCGGTGCCGCGCACCATCACCGCATAGGCGATCTCGGCGCCCTCGTAGCTGGCGAGCGGCGTGAGCAGGCGCACGGCGGCCGGTCCGAACGGGCCGCTGGCGCCGGCAAGGATGGCGCGGCTGAAGACCATCATGTCGGCCGCGGTCGAACGCAGCGCCGCGATCGGCGCATAGGCCTTCATGTCGAGCAGCGACTGGCGCCGGTCGCCCGCGAAGGCCGGCGCCATGCGCGAGGCCTTGTCGCCGAGCAGGATCACGGTGTCGTTCATGCCCAGCGGCTCGGTGATGCGCGCGCGCACCAGTTCGCTCCAGGTCGTGTGGTAGCGGTCGGCCACCAGCAGGCCGACCAGCGCCATGCCGTAGTTGCTGTATGCGCCCGCGCAGGGCGGCGCGGCGCCCAGCAGCTTGATGCGCGGCAGCGCGTCGTAGAGCTCCTGGCGTTCGAAGGCGCGCATCTGCGAGGCCAGCGCCGGGCCGCCGGTCACGCCGTCGGCCATCACCGGCATGCAGCCGGTGTGGGTCACCAGCTGACGCAGCGTGACCGAGGCCACCGCCGGCGACAGCGGCGCCTTGATCTTGCCGGCCATCAGCTGGCCGAGGTTGTCGTCGAGCTTCATGTCGCCGCGCTCCACCGCCTGCGCGAGCAGCAGGCCGGTGAAGACCTTGGTGACCGAGCCGATCTCGAACATCGGCTGCTCGGCGCTCTCGGCCGAGAGCGCGCGCGGCGCGGGCGGCTCGGGGTTGTAGGCCGCGCCGTAGCTGGCCTTGCCGCCGCGCAGCAGTCCCACCACCACGGTGCCGCGCTCGCTGCCGAGCGCGGTGCGCGCGATCAGGGCCGGATCGCTCGCGAGCGAGAGCGCCGCGCCGGGCGGCGACTGCGCGACGGCCGGGGCGACCAGCACCATCGACAACACGGACAGCAGCGCCAGGCGCCGCAGCGAGGCAGGGGCGCCGCAGCGCGGACCGCGGGAGAAAAGCCGCATCGTCGATTCCTCGATCAGGGACACAGGCCCGGATGGTGCCACGCCACGAAGGCCTTGCCCCGCCCCGCCACAATCGCCCCATGCGTGCATTGCTCACCACCTTCTCCTGGCAGGAACTGCGACACCACCCCTGGCGCAACGCGGCGGCGGTGCTGGCCGTGATGCTGGGCGTGGCGCTCGCGTTCTCGGTGCAACTCATCAACGCCTCGGCGCTCGACGAGTTTTCGAGCGCGGTGCGCTCGGTCAACGGCCAGCCCGACCTCGAGCTGCGAGCGCCGCAGGGCGGCTTCGACGAGGCGGTGTTCGAGACGCTGGCACGCCAGCCGCAGGTGACGCTCGCGAGTCCGGTGCTCGAGTTCCAGGCGCTCGCGCTGGTCGCTCCGGCGCCCGGAGGCGAAGAGCGTCAGGTGCCGCTGCGCGCGATAGGCGTCGACGCGCTCGCACTGCCCGCGATCGCGCCCGCGCTGATGCCGCAGCCCGATGCGAATGCCGAACGCTTCGCGCTGTTCGCGCCCGACCTGGTGTTCCTCAACGCCGCCGCGCGCAGTGCGCTCGGCCTGCCCGCGCAGGCGCCGGCCGGCGCCGAGGAGAACGTGCGGCTGCGCAGCGGCGCCGACTGGCAGCGGCTGCGCGTGGCCGGCCACGTGGCGGCCGGCGGCGGCGCGATCGCGGTGATGGACATCGCCACGGCGCAGGAACGCTTCGGCCGGCTCGGCCAGCTCAGCCGCATCGACCTGCGGCTGGCCGCGGGCACCGACCACGCGGCGTTCATCGCGGCGCTGCAGGCCACGCCCGGCTGGCCCGCCGGCCTGCAGTTCGCCGAGCCCGGCGATTCGGCCGAGCGCGTGAGCAATCTCTCGCGCGCCTACCGCGTCAACCTCACGGTGCTGGCGCTGGTGGCGCTGTTCACCGGCGCCTTCCTGGTGTTCTCGGTGCTCGCGCTCAGCGTCGCCAAGCGCGCGCAGCAGTTCGCGCTGCTCGGCGTGCTGGGCCTCACGCCACGCCAGCGGCTGCGGCTGGTGCTGGCCGAATCGCTGGTGCTCGGGCTGATCGGCAGCGTGGCCGGGCTCGCGCTCGGCACCGCGCTGGCCGATGTCGCGCTGCGCGTGCTCGGCGGCGACCTCGGCGGCGGCTACTTCGAGGGCGTGGCGCCCACGCTGCACTGGAGCGGCGGCGCGGCCCTGCTCTATGGCGCGCTCGGCGTGGCGGCCGCGCTGGTGGGCGGCTGGTGGCCCGCGCGCGCGGCGCAGGCGCTGCCCGAGGCGCAGACGCTCAAGGGCCTGGGCGCGCCGCCCGCGCAGGGCCGCAGCCACTGGCTGGCGCTGGGCCTGATCGCGCTGGGCGCGGCGCTCGCCAACCTGCCCGCGATCCGCGGCGTGCCGGTGGCGGCCTACCTGTCGGTGGCCTGCCTGCTGGTCGGCGGCATCACCGCGCTGCCGTGGCTGATCGCGCTGCTCTACGACCGCCTCGCGCCGCTGCTGTCGCGCCGCGTGCTGCCGATGCTGGCGATCGAGCGCGCGCGCCGCATGCGCGGCACCGCGGCGGTGGCGGTCAGCGGCGTGGTCGCGAGCCTCAGTCTCGCGGTCGCGCTCACGGTGATGGTC
Organism: Variovorax sp. FG153; assembly: GCF_057809595.1. Classification (NCBI taxonomy): domain Bacteria; kingdom Pseudomonadati; phylum Pseudomonadota; class Betaproteobacteria; order Burkholderiales; family Comamonadaceae; genus Variovorax; species Variovorax sp. FG153. The sequence continues at coordinate 8,135 of NZ_JBMDKG010000063.1, read as the reverse complement.
GCGAGCTTCCGCGACTCGGTCACGCAATGGCTCGACATCGTGCTGCCGGCCGACCTCTATGTGCGCGCCACCTCGAGCGGACGCGGCGGCAACAGCGGCGCCGAGAGCAGCACCGACACCGCGACCTTCGCGCCCGAGCTCGTGCAGGCGCTGTCGCGGCTGCCCGGCGTGGAACGCAGCGGCACGCTGCGCACGCGCTCGCTGCAGCTCGACACGGCGCAGCCCGCGGTGACGCTGATCTCGCGCCACCTCGAAGGCGGCGTGGCGCAGGCGCTGCCGCTGGTGGGCCGCGCATTGCCGGTGCCCGAGGGGCAGATCGGCATCTACGTGAGCGAGCCGATGGTCGAGCTCTACGGCGCCAGGCCCGGCAGCGGCTTCGCACCGCTGTCGAACGCGCTGGCGCCCGCAGCGGGCGGCGCGCCGGCCACCTTCTTCGTGGCCGGCGTGTGGCGCGACTACGCGCGGCAGTTCGGCGCCATCGCGATCGAGGCACGCGACTTCGAACGCCTGACCGGCGATCGCGATGTCAGCGACATCGCGCTGTGGCTCGCGCCCGGCGCCACGGAAGGCGCGGTGCAGGAAGCGGTGCGCGCACTGGCGGCGCAACGCGGGGGGTCGGAAGTGGAGATCGCATCCGTGGGCCAGATCCGCGCGGTCTCGCTGCGCATCTTCGACCGCAGCTTCGCCGTCACCTACTGGCTGCAGGCGGTGGCGATCGCGATCGGCCTGTTCGGCATCGCCGCGAGCTTCAGCGCGCAGGTGCTCGCGCGGCGCAAGGAATTCGGCCTGCTCGCGCACCTGGGCTTCACGCGCGCGCAGGTGCTCGCGGTGGTGGCCGGCGAAGGCGCCGCCTGGACCGCCATCGGCGCGGTGGCCGGACTGGGCCTGGGCCTCGCGGTGTCGGTGGTGCTGGTGAAGGTGGTCAATCCGCAGAGCTTCCACTGGACCATGGACCTGCTGCTGCCCTGGGGCCGACTGCTCGCGCTGTGCGCGGCCGTGGTGGCCGCGGGCACCGTCACCGCGTGGATGGCGGGGCGGGCCGCGGCCGGCAAGGATGCGGTGCTGGCGGTGAAGGAAGACTGGTAGGCGCCGCTTCGCGCGGACAAAAAAAAGCAGGCACGCGACCTGCGGATGTCCGCGGTCCCGTGCCTGCCGGCGCTTTGTCTGCGCGCCTTTTCCCCCTGCTCCCTTTCTTCTTCGGCCGAAGACGACCGGCTTTCGCCGGCCATCGTTCGTGCCGCTCAGTTGCAGTACTGGGCGTTCGCGTCGGTGTTGACTTCCGGCGGCTTGGCCGCGAGGAACTTCTGCACCGGCACGACCGTGGCGTTGCAGTTGTCGTCGGTGCGCAGGTCGAAGACGTGCCAGTAGCGCGTCGAGTCCGCCACCTCGCCCGCCGGCGGCGAGAAGACCGACTGGGCGCCGCGGTTGCTCAGTTCCACGCGCGCGGGCGATCCGGTCTGGCCCGGGTTGTAGGTGCCGGAGTAGTTGTAGACGAAGAAGCGGTAGGTGCGATTGCGCGCGAGCTTCGCGAAAGTCGTGTACTCGGGACCGAAGCTGTCCACGTCGTCCACGTCGAGGCCGATGAACGGCGCGGCCGCGAGCGAGCCCTTGTTGGCGTAGTAGACCTCTTCACCGACATTCGCGCCCATCGTGTGGGAATCGAGGTCGAAGGGCCGTTCACCCCAGGTCAGCTTGATCGACATGGCCGAGGCCGTCAGCGTGAGGCAGCCATCGATCGTGATGTCCTGCTCGCCCAGCGTCGCATTCGCTGCATTGGAGAGTTCGGCGTTCTTGCTCGCCACCACGAAGGCCTCGCTGCTGCGCTTGGCCGGCACCGAGAACTCGCCATTGGCATTGGTGACGGCAGAACCGACGCCGCTGTACGACTTGCCTTCCGACAACACGACCGCACCCGCGACGCGCTCGCCGGCCGCGTTCTGCACGCAGCCGTTGACGCGCACCGTGTTGTAGACCTGATCGGCGTTCCAGGTCGTGAAGTGCGTGACCGTGCCTTCGTAGTACTGGTTGGGCGCGGTGCCCTGCAGGCTCGCGCTGCCCTCTTCCACCCACAGGCCCGTGCTCGTGTTGTAGAAGAACAGCGGCACCGTCGGCGGCAGCGCGGCGCTGCGCGACGAAGGCGCGATGCGCACGGTGGCGCTCACGCCCTGCGCGAGTTGCAGCGGTGCGCCGTCCGCGTCGACGAAGCTGGCATCGAGCGCGCCGAAGCTCTCCATCGCCGCCGGTTCGCCGCTGGTGGCGGCGAGGTAGTTGCCGGGCATCAGGTTGACGTTGGTCGCGGGCGCGATCGGCGTGAGGCGGCCGGTGGCCTGGCCAGTGGGCGCGCTGCCATCGGCGCGGCGCAACGCGTTGGCGGGCAGGCGCACCATCGCGGTCGAGCCCGGCACCGCGATGTCGCGCGCAAGGGCCGGATTGAAGGTGTCGCTGAAGGCCACCGGCAGCATCGGGATGTTGATGACGGTGCTGGCCTCGGCGGCCGCGAGCGCGGCGGTGGCACGGCTCTGCGGTGCGAAGCCGCTCTTCTCGTAGCTCAGCAGCACCGAGTTGCCGTTGGTGATGCCTTCGAGCGCGTAGGAACCGTCGTCGCCGGTCATGGCGCTGATGCCATCGGCCGTGACCTTGACCTGCGCGATGCCGGCGCCGTCGAGGGCGTTGGTCACGCGGCCCGTGACCTTTGCGTCCTTGCGCACGGGAGTGCCGGGACCGCCAGGGTCACCCGGATCACCGGGATCGCCGCCGTTCTGACCGGGCGGCAGGAACGCGAAGCCGGAGCTTCCGCTGCCGCCGCCGCACGCGGCAACGGCCAACGCGACCGCCACGGCGGCCACTGCAATCTTGAATTTCATGGGTGTTCTCCCCCTCTGTAGCAACTGATCGATGAGTGCGGCTGCAATGCAGCAGCGTCGGATTTCGATGCGCGCCATGCCATGCGATGCATCGAAGGGGACCGAGCGTATGCATCGCGAGTCGCGGCAAACAGTGCCAAAAGTCACGCACATGCAACGGCCGCCGCATGCGATGGGAGAAGTGAATACGGAAGACCTCTCGGGGTATTTGCATCGCCGCGATCGGCCGATGCAACCCGATTGCGCTAAGCGTTCCAGTCGATCAGACCGGTACCGCTCCAGTGACCGAAGGACGTGAGGTCGAGCTTGGGCCGCGCGATGCGACGCCAGGTCGCGACCATGTTCATCACGCGGATGTCGTCGAACACGACCAGCGCATGCGCGGGCAGGTTCAGCGTCGCGAGGTTATCGAGCATCCGCGCCTCGGTGTGGCCGTCCTTGGGTCCGTCGACGAAGACCAGGTCGGCCGCCTCGAACAGCGCGCGATGCGCCTCGACGCCACCGGACGCGGAGATGTCGTGCAGCACCTGGCGCACGCGGCCTTGCTCGAAGTCGGCGGGCGCGAGCCAGGTCTGCTCGAAGCCGTGCCAGGGATGCAGGTCGAAGGTGGTCACGCTGCCGCCCGCGGGCAATTCCTGCGCGAGCGCGAGCGTGCCCATGCCGGTGAAGGTGCCGATCTCGACCACGCGCATCGGCTTCAGCGTGCGCACCAGCGCGGCGAGCAGGCGGTAGTGCTCGCCGGGCCAGGTGTCGAACCAGTGCGGTTCGGCCGAGGGACGGCCCTCGTAGACGGTCAGCGCGATCTCGCGCGCGGCCGAGGCGGCCCGCAGCGCGATGTCGAGCAAGCGAGCGCTGGGCCGCGCGGGCTCGTCGTCGAGGCTCGCGATGACCGAGACCTCCTTGTGGCGCGCCGGTACCTCGGCGAGTCGGCGCTGGAGTTCGTCGAAGGTCATGGTGCGGGCCCGAAGCAAAAAAACGCAGTCTAGGCGCCGCCATGCAGCTTCATGGCGCGGGCGTGAGACGAATCCGCTCCACCGTTTCCTTTTCCACGGCCGCGCGGCTGTAGACCAGCGGCACGTACTTGCCTTCGAGCCACAGTGGCGCGAGGTCGCGGTAGTTGGGACTGTCGGGATTGCCCGACTGGCCCGGCGTGTTGATGACGCGCGAGGCATCCCAGTTGCCCACGTCGAGCACCATGCGGAAGGACGCACCCGAGGTCAGCCGATAGTCGCTCGCGCGATAGCTCGCGGCCATCGGCGTGAAGGACGAGCCCGACATCGGCCAGTCGCCCACGTCGAGCTTCCTGCGCGTGGCCGCATCGACGATGCCGCCGAGCGGATGGCGGAACTCGGCGCGGTGCAAGGCGCCCCACTTCCAGGCCGCGGGGTCGGGGCCGAGCTTGTTGCTCAGTTCCTGCATGGCGGGCGCGATGGTCTGCACCAGGATCGCATCGCGCTGCGCGTTGCTGACCCAGCCGAACGGGTTCTCGAGCAGCAGGATCATGCGCGTGTTGTCGCCCGGCAGCGCGTACTGCACGGCCGACTCGCCCGCGCCGGCCTTGAGCACGGCCTGGCGCAGCGGCTTGCTGCTCCACACCTCGTAGAGCGCGGCGGCCGCGCTGTCGCGGTCCATGGTGCCGTCCCAGCCCTGCAGCAGCGCGAGGCCGGCCGCGGTCTGCGCATCGCTGCTGCCCAGGCCCGCGAGCAGCTTGAGCAGGCGCTGCGCCGGCGTGGCGACGATGTCGTTCTGCATGCGTTGCGAATCCTCGAGCGTGAAGCGCTGGCCCGCGGCCACCTTGTCCGCGAACAGCGCCTTCAGGCGCCGCGCGCGCGCCGCGTCGCTCCATTCGTAGCCGATGCCCTTCTTCGCGGCCGGGTGCTCGCTCGGGATGTTGTTCTCGTTCGCGGTCACCACATAGCCGCGCGCGGGATTGAACTCGGAGGGCAGCTCGTCGCCATTGCGGAAGCCCGACCACTCGTAGCGGCCGTCGCCCGGCACCGGCATCAGGCCGTCCCAGTTCGGGCGGATCGGCGTGAGCCCGCCGGGGATCCAGCCGATGTTGCCGTCGCGGTCGGCATAGACCTGGTTCTCGCCGGGCGCGCCCCAGCGGTTCATGGCGGCGCGGAACTGGTCCCAGTTCTGCGCGCGCATGTAGTCCATCGAGCCGAAGTACGGCGCCATGCCCGGCTCGAGCCAGGCCGCGCGCAACGCATAGGCGCGGCGCTTGCCGGGCTCGGACAGCAGCACCGGCCCATGGCGCGTGAAGGTGTTGACCAGCTCGCGCGGCGCGCGCTCGCCTTTCACCGCGATGCGCTCGGTCACGCGCACCATCGGCTCCCAGCGGCCCTGGTAGCGGTACTCGTTGGGATTGCGCGGATTGAGCTGGTAGACGTAGAGGTCCTCCTGGTCCATGTAGAAGCGCGTGAGGCCGAAGGCGATGGTGCCGTTGTGGCCGATCGACAGGCCCGGCAGGAAGGGCTCGCCGGCGCCGATCGCATCCATGCCGGGCGCGCTCAGGTGTGCCATGTAGCGCAGGCTCGGCGCGCCGTGCGCGCGGTGCGGATCGTTCGCGAGGATCGGCCGGCCCGTGGCGCTGAGCCTGGGCGCGATCACCCAGTTGTTGCTGCCGTAGGCGGCCGTGGGGTCACCCTGCTCGACCTGTGCCTCGTCGCCTGCCTGCGACACCGCGAAGCTGCCGGGTCCGGAGCCCGGTTGCGGCAACGGCGTGTTGGCCTTGGTGAACTGCGGTGCCTCGGTGGCGCGCAGATAGGCCGCGCGCAGCTCGGCGGCGGGCACGGTGCAGGGATCGAGCCCGGGCGGCACGCGCGGGTTGACGGGCGGGTCGAGCTCGCGCCGCAGCCAGTCGGCCTTGATGCCGGGCCCGCCCGCGCAGTAGGCACGCGCGCGTTCGATCTCGGAGGTGAGGTTGAGCGTGAGGCCATGGTGGCGGATGCGCACCACGTCCTCGGGCGACCAGGTCGCGGGCTGGTAACCGAGCAGCTTGAACTCCTGCGGCAGCAGGTCGGGCTGCGCGCGTACCTGCGCCACGTAGGCATTGACGCCGGCCGTGAAGGCCTCGGCCACGCGCTTGGCGTCGGAACCGTAGGCCAGCCACTCGCGGTACATGTCGCCGCGGTAGAGCACGGCGCGCGCGGCGCGGTCGCTCTCGACCCAGGCGGGACCGAAGTCCTTGGCCATCTCGCCGAGGCCGCGCTTGCGCCACAGGTCCATCTGCCAGAGCCGGTCGCGCGCCGCGATGAAGCCCTGCGCGACGAAGGCGTCGTAGAGCGTGCCCGCGTAGAGGTGCGGCACGCCCCAGCGGTCGACGAGCACCTCGGCCGGCTTCTCGAGGCCCGGCACGGCGAACGACGAAGGCGCGCGTGGCGCTGTACTCGTCGATGGCGGTGTTTCGGCGGGCGGTCCCGAGGCGCAGCCCGCGAGCGCGAGCAGCACGGCCAGCGGCGCGAGCCGCAGGTCGAGGGAACCGGAACGGGGGGATGCGATGCGCCGCGCGACAGGGCGCGGGCGGGGCGTGCGCTTCATGGATCTCGTCTCCTTCTTTTTATGGGCCGGCCCACGGTAATCGCTTTCGCCCGCGCGCGGGTTACAACGCGTGACGAGGGCGCTTGTAGACTCGTGCGGCCATGCCACCCGCCCTCCTGTCGCGCCGCGACCTCCTGCTCGCGGCGCTTGCTGCCTCTTCAGGCCTCGCGCCCGCCTGGGCCCTGCCGCCGCGCATGCTGCAGTTCCCGCGCGACTTCGGCAGCCATCCCGAGCTGCGCACCGAGTGGTGGTACATCACGGGCCATGCGCAGGCCGAGGGCGGCCGCGACTTCGGCTTCCAGGTCACCTTCTTCCGCTCGCGCGTCGACGCGACGCAGGGCATGCGCTCGAAGTTCGCGGCGCAGCAGCTGGTGTTCGCGCACGCGGCCGTGACCGACCTCGAGGGCCGCGCGCTGCGGCACGACCAGCGCATCGCGCGCGCGGGCCTGGGCGGAGCCTCGGCCAGCGAAACCGACACCGCGCTGCGTTTGCGCGACTGGTCGCTGCTGCGCGGCGCGGACGGCTACACGGCGCGCATTCCCGCCAGCGGCTTCACGCTCGAGCTGCGCTTCGCGCCCACCCAGCCGGTGCTGCTGCAGGGCCGCGCGGGCCTCTCGCGCAAGGGGCCCGACGAGGCCCAGGCCAGCTACTACTACAGCGAGCCGCAGCTCGCGGCGCAGGGCCGCATCGTGCTCGACGGCCAGCCCTTCGCGGTGCGCGGCAAGGCCTGGCTCGACCACGAATGGAGCGAGGCGCTGCTGCACCCCGAGGCCGTGGGCTGGGACTGGATCGGCATGAACCTCGACGACGGCGGCGCGCTCACGGCCTTCCACCTGCGCCGCGCCGACGGCAGCGCGCTGTGGTCGGGCGGTTCGTTTCGCGCGGGCGACGGCACGCTGCGCGTGTTCGGCCCCGACGAGGTGCGCTTCGAGGCCGGCCGCCCGTGGAACAGCCCGCGCACGCGGGCGCGCTACCCCGTGCAATGGCGCGTGCGCACGCCCGCGGGCGAGTTCGAAGTGCGCGCGCTGCTCGACGACCAGGAGCTCGACAGCCGCGGCTCCACCGGCGGCGTGTACTGGGAAGGCCTGAGCGACCTGCTCGACGGCCAGGGCCGGCGCGTGGGGCGCGGCTACCTGGAGATGACGGGGTACGTGGCGCCGCTGAAGCTCTAGAAAGCGGACAGCCGTACGCAGAGGGCGCGAAGGTTTCGCGAAAGACGCAAAAGAACAGCCTGAAAATGTGTGGGCTGCGCTTTGATGGCGGCTACGCCCCGTGCGGGCACCTCTAGGTGCGACGGTGGCACGCCAGCAGCCCACCTTCAAGGTTTTCTTTTGCGCCCTTTGCGAAACCTTCGCGCCCTCTGCGTACGGCTGTCCGATCCCGATTTCTACCGAGCCTTGCGCCGATCGATGAAGGCGATGATCTCGCCCATGATCCCCTTGCGGAAGGCGAGCACGCAGATCACGAAGATCAGGCCCGTGACCATGGTCACCGACTCGCCCAGCGTGTTGAACCAGTCGATGGTGGTGATGCGCGCGAGCAGGTTGCCCAGCTCGCCGATCTTGTTCTCCAGCAGCACCACCACGGCCGAGCCCACCAGCGGGCCCGACAAGGTGCCCAGCCCGCCCACCAGCGTCATCAGGATCACCTGGCCCGAGGCGGTCCAGTGCACATCCGACAGGGTCGCGAAGCCCAGCACCAGCGTCTTGAGCGAACCCGCCAGCCCCG
>NZ_JBMDKG010000062.1:0-50652 GCF_057809595.1 Variovorax sp. FG153 | reverse complement strand
GCTGCGCCTCGCTCGCGTCGATGGGGTGCTCTGCGCAGCGAAATCAAGGAGGAGGCCGAAGGCCGGGGGACATTCGCGGAGCAGAGCACCCCGTCGACGCGAGCGCGCCCCGCAGGTCGAAATCGGCAACACAAGAAAGCCACCTAGAGCTCCTTGCGTATGTCGACCAGCCGCGTCAGCCCCCAGATGATCATCAGCACCACGGCCAGCAGGATCATCGCGTTGGCCGCCGCCAGCGGGAACTGCAGGTACGAGGTCTGCACCTGGATGATCTTGCCGATCGAGGCGATCTGCTGGCCGCCCATCACGCCGATGGTCACGAAGTCGCCCATCACGATCGTGATGACGAAGATCGAGCCGATCAGGATGCCCGTGCGCGACAGCGGAACCACCACGTTCCACAGCGTCTGCCAGCCCGAGGCGCCCGCGTCGTTCGCGGCCTCGAGCAGCGAGCGGTCGATGCGCATCATGCTGTTGAAGATCGGCACGATCATGAACATCGTGTAGAGGTGCACGAAGGCCAGCACCACCGAGAAGTCGGAGAACAGCAGCCACTCCACCGGCTGCTGCACCAGCCCCAGGCCCATCAGCGCCTGGTTCACCAGCCCGTTGCGGCCCAGAAGCGGCACCCACGAGATCATGCGGATCACGTTCGAGGTCCAGAACGGCACAGTGCACAGCACGAACAGCACCGTCTGCACCGTCGACGAGCGCACGTGGAAGGCCAGGAAGTAGGCCACCGAGAAACCGATCAGCAGCGTGATGCCCCAGACCAGCAGGCAGAACTTGAAGGTGCTCAGGTAGGTGTTGAGCGTCACGCAGAGATCGCCGTTGTCGGTCAGCCGCGAACAGCCCTCGAACAGGCTCAGGTAGTTGCGCAGCGTGAACGCCGGGATCAGCTCGTACTCGTTGAAGTTCCACAGGCTCACCATCGCCACCAGCGCCAGCGGAACCAGGAAGAACAGCAGGAACACCAGCGCGAACGGCGCCGCCTGCCACCACGCCTTCACGGCATGCAGGGGCGCGGTGGCGGCGTTCGCGCGGGTGGTGGGTGCACTCACGGGATCAGGCCGCGACGAACTCGTTCCACTTGCGGACCATGTACTCGTTCTCGTCCATCACCGCGTTCCAGCAGGCGATGCCGCCCATGCGCTGCTCGTAGCTGCCGCCGTCGCGTACCGCGCCGGCCTTGGCGATCACGTCGCCCTGCGGGCTCTTGATGTCCTGCGCCGCGGGCTTGCCCTCCATCCAGTAGGCCCATTCGTAGGCTTCCATCTTGGTCTTGGCCGTGTCGAGCACCGCGCTGTAGTAGCCCTGACGGTTGAGGTAGGCGCCGGCCCAGCCGTCGAGGAACCAGTTGATGAACTCGTAGGCCGCGTCGAGCTTCTTGCCCGACAGCGTGGCCGGCAGGCCGAAGCCCGAGGCCCAGGCGCGATAGCCCTCCTTGAGCGGCTGGAAGGTGCAGTCGATGCCCTTGCTGCGCACGGCCGTCACGGCCGGCGACCACATCGACTGGATCACCACCTCGCCCGAGGCCATCAGGTTCACCGACTCGTTGAAGTCCTTCCACAGCGCGCGGAACTGGCCGGCCTTCTTGGCCTCGATCAAGGTCTTGATCGTGAGGTCGATCTCGGCCTTGGTCATGTTGCCCTTGTCGGCGTACTTGTGGATGCCCTTGGCCTCCACCACCATCGCCGCGTCCATGATGCCGATCGAGGGGATGTTGAGGATCGCGGTCTTGCCCTTGAACTCGGGGTTCAGCAGCTCGGCCCAGGAGCCGATCGGGCGCTTGATCAGGTCGGGGCGGATGCCCAGCGTGTCGGCGTTGTAGGTGGTCGGGATCAGCGACATGAACTGCGTGGCCGACTTGGCGAAGGCCTTGCTCTTCTCGCCCTCGAGGTAGATCACCTTCACGGGCGCCGTGCCCTGGTCGCCGACCTTCTTGCCCGCCACCTCGCCCTTGGTGAACAGCGAGGTGATCTTGTCGGCGTTCTTCACGCGCTTGCTGTCGATGCCCTTGAGGTTGCCGGTCGGCACGATCTTCTTGAGCGAGAAGAACTCGGTGTCGATCAGGTCGAAGCTGTTGGGCGCGGTCACCGCGCGCTTGGTCACGTCGTCGGTGGTCACGGCCACGTACTGGATCTCGATGCCGGTGTCGGCCTTGAACTTCTCGGCGATCGCCTTGTCCTGGTTCACTGCCGTGCCGAGGTAGCGCAGCACCACCTTGTCCTGCGCATGCACGAAGGGCGCGATGCCCGTGGCCAGGATGCCGGCCGTGCCTTGCAGCAGCGTGCGGCGCTTGAGTCCGAGGGTCGGGTCGATGATGTCGGTCATGCTGGGTCTCCTGAAAGAAAGTGGAGGAACGCGGAAGGGAAGAAAGAAAGGAGGGGGCTCAGAGCGTCATCGCGATCGCCGCCGTGTCGTCGCGCAGCGCGGCGGCGGGCTGCGGCGCGCGTTCGCCCGGTGGCTTCGCGCCCGGCCCGAGCACGCGCGCATCGACCTCGGCCCAGGACAGCCGCACGGCCTCGCCGAGCGCATAGGGCCGCGCGAGGAACGCGGCCTCGCCGAGCTGCACCGACACGTTCGCGCGCCCGGGCGCGGCCGCGTCGAGCGCGAGGCCCAGCAGCACGTAGGTGCCCTGATATTCGACGTCGGTGACGGTGGCGGCGAGGCCTTCCGACGCCTCGGCGGCCGGCGCGATCCGCATGCGGTCGTTGCGCACCGCGATCGAGCCGGCGGGCGTGTCGAGCACGTTGTGGCCGCCCATGAAGCGCGCCACGAACTCGCTGGCCGGATGGTTGTAGACCGCGTGCGGCGAGCCGACCTGCTCGATCACGCCGTGGTTCATCACCACCATGGTGTCGGCCAGCGCCATCGCCTCCTCCTGCGAGTGCGTGACGTGCACGAAGGTCAGGCCCAGCTCCTTCTGCCAGCGCCGCAGCTCGGCGCGCATCTGGATGCGCAGGAAGGGGTCGAGCGCCGACAGCGGCTCGTCGAGCAGCAGCACGCGCGGCTCGGTGATCAGCGCGCGCGCCAGCGCCACGCGCTGTTGCTGGCCGCCCGAGAGCTCGCCGGGCTTGCGCGCGGCCAGGTGGCCCATCGCGACGCGCTCGAGCAGCGCATTGGCGCGCTGCTGGCGCTCGGCTTTGGCGACGCCCTTCATCTTGAGGCTGAAGGCCACGTTGTCGGTGGCCGACAGGTGCGGGAACAGCGCGAAGCTCTGGAACATCATCGCCGTGCCGCGCGCGGCGGCCGGCAGGTCGGTGATGTTGCGGTTGTCGAGCAGGATGTCGCCGCTGGTCACCGACTCGTGGCCCGCGATCATGCGCAGCGTGGTGCTCTTGCCGCAGCCCGAGGGGCCGAGCAGGCAGCAATAGCTGCCGCTGGCGATGCGCAGGTCGATCCGGTCGACGGCGGCCGGGGTGCCCGGGGCGTAGCGCTTGCTCAGCGCGACGATCTCGATGGCGGCGGGGACGGGCGTGGCGACGGCATTCATTGCCCGTGGCCGAGCACGATCCATGCCCGCGGCCGCCGGGCGGGGCCGCCTCTACGCCTTAGGGCGTACGGCGCGCGCCGGGGTCAGGTGCCGAAGCGGTCCGCGTCCGCGGGCAGGCCGGCGGCGGCCAGGCCGCGCAGCACGTCGCCCACCACGATCACCGCCGGGCTCGCGAGGCCGGCCTCGGCGATGCCGCGCTGCAGCCGGCCCAGCGTGGTCGCGACGTGGCGCTGCTGCGGCAGGCTCGCATGCTGGATCACGGCCACCGGCGTGTCGGCCGGCAGGCCGTGCAGCAGCTCGTGCTCGATATGGGCCGCGCCCGACACGCCCATGTAGATCACCAGCGTGAGCCGCGCGCCGTGCGCGGTCGCGGCCAGCGCGCGCCAGTCGGTCGGATCGTCGGCGGCACCGGCGCCCGTCTTGGCATGGCCGGTGACGAACACCACGCCCTGCGCATGGTCGCGGTGCGTGAGCGGCACGCCCAGCGCGGTGACGGCCGCGAGGCCGGCCGTGATGCCGTTGACCACCGCGCATTCGATGCCGGCCTCGCGCAGGTGCTCGACCTCCTCGCCGCCGCGGCCGAAGATGAAGGGGTCGCCGCCCTTGAGCCGCACCACCGTCTCGCCCTCGCGCACCGCGGTGATCATCAGCCGCTCGATGAAGGCCTGCGGCGTGCTCTTGCAGCCGCCGCGCTTGCCCACGTGCACGATGCGCGCATCGGGCCGGGCATGGGCCTGCACGATGGCGTCGTTCACGAGGTCGTCGACCAGCAGCACCGTGGCGGCCTGGATCGCCTTCACCGCCTTGATGGTCAGCAGCTCGGGGTCGCCGGGGCCGGCGCCCACCAGCGTGCAGCGGCCGGCGATGAGGGAGGGGGTGGGGGCGTTCGTTGTCATGCGTGGGATGCCAGTTGCGTGATGTGCCGGACCTGCGTGGCGATCGCTTCGGGCACGGGGAGCTCGCCGGCCAGCACGCGGCGCGTGTAGTCGGCCGTGGTCGCGACGTCGATGTCCTTCGGCAGGCCGGGCACCTCGGGGTCGGTGCCGGGCTGCTGGGCCTGCAGCTCGGTGCGCACGCCGCGCACGAAGCCGTCGATCCGGGCCGTGCGGCGCGGGTCCGACACCACCTCGCCCTCGAGGCCGCGCGACAGCAGCGCCGTCATGCCGGTGAGCTCGAAGGTGTCGGCCATGACGCGCGCGTATTCGGGATGGGTGTAGCTGCCGACCACCACGCAGGCGCCGGCGCCGGGCTGCATCAGCTTGACCACGCTGTGGCCCGGGTTGCGCAGGCCGACCACGCGGCGCACGTCGAGCAGCCGCTTGAGGCCCGGGCTCATCAGCTCGGTGGCGGCGAAGGCGGCCTCGCCGGCGGCGATTTCGCGCACCGCGGCCAGCGGCGCGATGCCCAGCGCCTCGAGCACGTTGGAGGCCAGCACGCGCGCGGTTTCGGTGGCGCTGCCGTGCACCAGCACCGGCAGGCCCTCGCGCGCCAGCAGCAGCGCCAGCAGCGGCGTGAGCACCGGCAGCTTGCGCGCGCCGTTGTAGCTGGGCAGCACGACCAGCGGGCGTTCGGTGGCGGGAAAGCACACCAGCCGCGCATGCGTGGCATCGAGGAAGCCGGCCATCTCCTCGGGCGTTTCGCCCTTGATCCGCATCGCGAGGCAGAAGCCGCCGATCTCGAGGTCGGTGACGGTGCCGTCGAGCACCTGGCCGAACAGGTCGCAGGCCTGTTCGCGCGACAACGGCCGGGCGCCGCGTGCGCCCCGGCCGATTTCCTTGATGTAGTGGCTGATTCCCATGGGTAGGCGGATTGTCCCGCAAGGCTTATGCCGGAATGAGAGTTCGCTTATGCCTGGTCCGGCTGGAGGGAAATGGGGTGCAACGGCTCACGCCAGCGCCTCCACCGGCGTCGAGCGCACCCGCCGCTTGAGTTCGGGAATGCAGGAGCCGCAGTTGGTGCCGCATTTCAGCGCCCCCTGCAGGGCTGCCAGCCGTTCCGCGGGCGAGCCGTCGCAGCGCCGCAGCTGGCGCTCGATCGCGAGGTCGGTCACGTTGAAGCAGGTGCAGACCGTCTTGCCGCGCGACTGCACCGCCACCGGCGCGCGCGCGCCGGGCGACAGCAGCAGCCGGCCGTAGTCCTGCGCCGGCAGCTCCTCGCGCAGCACGGTGGCGATCCAGGCCTCGGCGCTGGTGTCGCCGCCCAGCAGGAAGGCCTCGAGCCGCGCGCCGTCGGCCCGGCGCGCCAGCCGCGCCGCGCGGCGCTGGCCGCGGCGGCGGTCGGCATAGCGCAGGGTGTCGGGCGCCTGCAGGCCCAGCAGGCCCTCGATGCGCGAGAGCAGGGCGTCGTCGGGCGCCTCGTAGGCGGCGGCGCGGAACAGCAGGCCGCCGCGGCTGCCGTCGGCGCCCGAGAAGGGCACGCAGGCCGCGAACGGGAAGGCCGCCATCAGCGCCTGCAGCGCGCGGCGCGCGGCCAGCGCGTCGTCGTCGGGCAGCCAGGCCATGGCCAGCAGCGACCAGGGCAGCTCGGCCTTGAGGATCTTGACCGGCACGTGCTTGAGCTCGGGCTGCTTCGAGATGGGGCAGTACGCCGGCGTGGTGACGGCATTGATGCCCGCGAGCGGCGTGCCGCTGGAGGACGAGCCGCCCAGGTACTCACCGCCCCAGTGCATCGCGACGAAGGCCTGGTCGGGCGCGATCTCCTCGCTGGCGCGCGCGGGCAGCAGGATCGAGCCGCGCCTGGAGCTCAGGTGCACCAGGTCGCCCTCGCGCAGCGCGCGCCGCGCCATGTCCTGCGGGTTCATCTGCACCGCGGGCTCGGCCACGTGGCCGAACAGCCGGCCGACGTTGCCGGTGCGGCTCATGCCGTGCCACTGGTCGCGCAGACGGCCGGTGTTGAGCGAGAACGGCCAGCGCGGCTCGCGTGGCTCGGCCAGCGGGCGGTAGACGGTGTCGGCGAAGCGCGCGCGGCCGTCGGGCGTGGGGAACACGCCATCCTCGTAGAGCCGCGCGCGGCCGGCCGTTTCGCCCTCGCGCAGCGGCCACTGCTGCGGGCCGGCGTGCTCGAGCAGCGCCCAGCTCAGGCCGGTGATGTCGAGGTCGCGCCCGCGCGTCGATTCGCGGTGCTCGTTCCAGACCGATTCGGCGTTCTCGTAGGGAAAGAGCGTGGCCGCGCGGCCCAGCCTCGCCTCGAGCCGGCGCGCGAATTCGGCCGCGATCGACCAGTCGTGGCGCGCCTCGCCGGGCGGCGGCACGGCGGGGCGCACGCGCGAGATGCGGCGCTCGCTGTTGGTGACCGTGCCTTCCTTCTCGCCCCAGGTGGTGGCCGGCAGCAGCAGGTCGGCGTAGGCGCAGGTGGCGGTGGTGGCGAAGGCTTCCTGCACCACCACGAACTCGGCGCGCTCGAGCGCGCGGCGCACCATGGCCTGGTCGGGCATCGACTGGGCCGGGTTGGTGCAGGCGATCCACAGCGCGCGGATCTCGCCGTCGGCCGCGGCCTGGAACATCTCGACCGCCGTCTTGCCGGGCCGCGCGGGCACCGAGGGCACGCCCCAGAGCGCTGCCACCTCGGCGCGGTGCGCGGGGTTCGCGAGGTCGCGGTGCGCGCTCAGCAGGTTCGCGAGGCCGCCGACCTCGCGCCCGCCCATCGCATTGGGCTGGCCGGTGAGCGAGAACGGCCCCGCGCCCGCGCGCCCGATCTGGCCCGTGGCCAGGTGCAGGTTGATCAGCGCGGCATTCTTCGCGGTGCCGCTCGAGGACTGGTTGAGGCCCTGGCAGTACAGGCTCAGCGTGGCCGGCGAGGTGGCGAACAGCCGGGCCGCCTCGAACAGCTGCGCGGTCGACAGGCCGCAGACCCGCGCCACCGTCTCGGGCGTGCAGTCGCCTACCGTGGCCTTCAGCGCCTCGAAGCCGCTGGTGTGGGCCGCGATGTAGTCGGCCGCGATCCAGCCTTCGCGCAGCATCAGGTGCAGCATGCCGTTGAACAGCATCACGTCGGTCCCCGGCTGCAGCGGCAGGAACAGGTCGGCGATCTCCACCGTGTCGGTGCGGCGCGGGTCGGCCACCACGATCTTCAGCGCCGGGTTGGCAGCCTTCGCGTCCTCGATGCGCCTGAACAGGATCGGATGGGCCCAGGCGGTGTTGCTGCCGACGATGAACAGGCACTGCGCGTGCCGCAGGTCGTCGTAGCAGGCGGGCGGCGCGTCGGCGCCCAGCGTCTGCTTGTAGCCGGCCACCGCGCTGCTCATGCACAGGCGCGAGTTGGTGTCGATGTTGTTGGTGCCGACCAGGCCCTTGGCGAGCTTGTTGAAGACGTAGTAGTCCTCGGTGAGCAGCTGGCCCGAGACGTAGAAGCCGACCGCGTCGGGGCCGTTCGCCTGCACGATGCCCGCGAAGCGGCCGGCCGCCTGCTCGAGCGCCGCATCCCAGTCCAGCGGCTGCGGTGCCTCGCCGCGGCGCGCGCGCTGCATCGGGCGCAGCAGCCGCGTCTGGCGCGTGATCGGCGCGCTGGCCGTCAGGTGCAGGGTCGAGCCCTTGGTGCAGAGGCGGCCGAAGTTGGCCGGGTGGTCGGGGTCGCCGCGCACGCCCGTGATCTGCGCGCCCTCGGACTCGATGATCACGCCGCAGCCGACGCCGCAGTAGGGGCAGGTGGAGCGGGTGTCGGTCATGCGGCCGCCTTCGGTTCGTCCTCGCTGGCAACGGCTTCACCGAACATCAGCCGGTCGCGGATTTCCTGCACGCTGCGCCCTTCGCGCACCAGCGCGTAGTACCAGCTGCCGTCCACCGTGTCGCCGTAGAGGCAGGCGCCCACCAGCTTGTCGTCCTTGAGCACCAGCTTCTTGTAGACGCCGCCGAAGGGATCGCTCAGCACGATCTCCTCGGTGCCTTCGCCGCCCATGAACTCGCCCGCGCTGAACAGGTCGATGCCCGTGACCTTGAGCTTGGTCGAGGTCAGCGAGCCCTGGTAGCGGCCGATGCCGAGCTGCGCGAGATGGTTGGCCGCCACCTTGGCCTGCTCGAACAGCGGCGCCACCAGGCCGTAGGCGATGCCGCGGTGCGCCGCGCATTCGCCCACCGCGTAGATGCGCGCATCGGTCACGGTCTGCAGGGTGTCGGTGACCACGATGCCGCGGTGGCAGTGCAGCCGCATGCGCTCGGCCAGCTCGACGTTGGGGCGGATGCCCACGGCCATCACGACCAGGTCGGCCGGGACCTCGCTGCCGTCCTTGAAGCGGATCGCGGTGACGCGGCCGTGCTCGCCGCCGACCAGTTCCTGGGTCTGCGCGCCCATCCTGAAATTGAGGCCGCGTTCCTCGAGCGACTGCTGCAACAGCCGGGCCGCGGTTTCGTCGAGCTGGCGCTCCATGAGCCATGGCATGACGTGCACCACCGTCACCTCCATGCCGCGCCGCATCAGGCCGTTGGCGGCCTCGAGGCCCAAGAGGCCGCCGCCGATCACCACCGCATGGCGGTGCGTGCGCGCGGTCTCGATCATGCAGTCGGTGTCGGCGATGTCGCGGTAGGCGATCACGCCCTCGAGCTCCTTGCCGGGCACCGGCAGCATGAAGGGGGTGGAGCCGGTGCAGACCAGCAGGCGGTCGTAGGCGGCCTCGGTGCCGTCGTCGGCGCGCACGATGCGCTTCACGCGGTCGACCTCGACCACCTTCTTCCCGGCATGCACCGCGATGCCGTGGTCGAGGTACCAGTCCCAGCCGTTGAGCACGATCTCGTCGAGCGTCTGCTCGCCCGCGAGCACCGGCGACAGCATGATGCGGTTGTAGTTGGGGTGCGGCTCGGCGCCGAACACCGTGATGTCGTAGAGGCCGGGCGCGATCTTCAGCAGCTCCTCGAGCGTGCGCACGCCGGCCATGCCGTTGCCGATCAGCACGAGTTTCATCTTCTTCATGGGGCCCTGCCTTTCTGCGACCGAGCGGATATCGAGCGGGCGGGGCGCTGGTGTGCACCGACGTGCCGGGCGGCCCGGCTCGTACCCGGGTCAGGCCGCGGCCTTCTCCACGTGCCCCTGGCGCGTGTAGAGGAAGTCGATCACGGCCTTGCGCGCATGCACGTAGACGGGATCCTCCGCGAGCTCGACACGGTTGCGCGGGCGCGGGATGTCGACCGTGAGCACCTCGCCGATGGTGGCGGCCGGGCCGTTGGTCAGCATCACGATGCGGTCGCTCAGCAGCACGGCCTCGTCCACGTCGTGCGTGACCATCACCACCGTGCTGCGCGTCTTCTGCACGATGGCCAGCAGCTCGTCCTGCAGCTTGGCGCGCGTGAGGGCGTCGAGCGCGCCGAAGGGCTCGTCCATCAGCAGCACCTTGGGCTCCATCGACAGCGCGCGCGCGATGCCCACGCGCTGCTTCATGCCGCCCGAGATCTCGCCGGGGCGCTTCTGCGCGGCGGGCGTGAGGCCGACCAGCGCCAGCGCCGCGTCGGTGCGCGCGCGCAGCTGCGCCTTGTTCTCGGTGGCGGCGAACACGCGCTCGACCGCGAGGTAGACGTTCTCGAAGCAGGTGAGCCAGGGCAGCAGCGAATGGTTCTGGAACACCACCGCGCGCTCGGGGCCCGGGCCCTTGATCTCCTTGTTGGCGCACAGCAGCGCGCCCGCGGTGGGCGTGGTGAGCCCGGCGATCAGGTTCAAGAGCGTGGACTTGCCGCAGCCCGAATGGCCGATCAGCGTGATGAACTCGCCTTTGGCCACGTTCAGGTTCACATCGCGCAGCGCGACGAAGCGGCCCTTGGGCGTCTTGAAGGCCTGCTCGACGCCGTGGATCTCGATGTACTTCGACTCGTCGATCATGATTTCACCTCTTCGAACGTGAAGGCCGTCGCGAGCTTGATCAGCGCGAACTCGAGCACCAGGCCGACGATGCCGATCACGAAGATCGCGATGATGATGTTGGCGACGTTGAGGTTGTTCCACTCGTCCCAGACCCAGAAGCCGATGCCCACGCCGCCGGTCAGCATCTCGGCCGCCACGATCACCAGCCAGGCGGTGCCCACGGCCAGCCGCACGCCGGTCAGCATGTAGGGCAGCACGGCGGGGAACAGGATCTTGGTGAGGATCTTCCATTCGCTGAGGTTCAGCACCTTGGCCACGTTCATGTAGTCGCTCGGAACGCGCTGCACGCCCACGGCCGTGTTGATGACCATCGGCCAGATCGAGCAGATGAAGATGGTCCAGATCGCGGCCGGGTTGGCGCCCTTGAACACCAGGAGGCCGATCGGCAGCCAGGCCAGCGGCGAGACGGGGCGCAGCAGGCTGATCAGCGGATTGAACATGCGCGAAAGGAACTCGAAGCGCCCGATCGCGAAGCCGGCCGGAATGCCGACCAGCGCCGCGAGGCCGAAGCCCAGCGCCACGCGCTGCAGCGAGGACAGCACGTTCCAGCCCACGCCCTGGTCGTTGGGGCCCTTGCTGTAGAAGGGATCGCTGAACACCGTGAGCGCCTGCTGCCAGACCGTCAGCGGCGAGGGAAAGCCGGTGGTGCTGCGCATGGCCACGATCTCCCACACCAGCAGCAGCAGGCCGAAGCCCGCGAGCGGCGGCAGCACGCGCATCCAGAAGGCGCGCAAATCGAGCGGCGTGCGCACCCGCGGCTCGGGCGCGGGCAGGGGGCGAACGGCGGCCGCGGTGGCGGCCGCCGGCTTGGCCGCGAGGGCCGGGGCCGACGGCGCGGCGACCGCCTCGAGCGGCGAATGGAAGACTGCGCTGACCATGGTGTTCTCCCTATGCATGGAGCTTGAAGGACTCGGCGTACTTCTTCGGGTCCTTGCCGTCCCAGACCGAACCGTCGAACAGCTTGCTGCTGCGCATCGGGTCCTTGGGCACCGGCGTCTGCGTGGCGGCCGCGGCCTGCTTGTAGATGTCGATGCGGTTGATCTCGGTCGCGACCTTGAGGTAGTCGGGATGCTCCTTGAGCAGGCCCCAGCGCTTGTGCTGCGTGAGGAACCACATGCCGTCGGACAGGTAGGGGAAGCTGACCGCGCCGCCGTTGTAGAACTTCATGTGGTTGGGGTCGTCCCAGCTCTTGCCCAGGCCGTTGACGTAGCGGCCCAGGATGCGCTGGTTGATCGCGTCCACGCTGGTGTTGACGTAGCTCTTGTCGGCGATGGTCTCGGCCATCTTGTTCTTGTTCTGCAGGCCGGTGTCGATCCACTTGCCGGCCTCGAGCACGGCGGCGGTCACGGCGCGCGCGGTGTTCGGATACTTCTTCGCGAACTCGGCCGTGGTGCCGAGCACCTTCTCGGGATGGTCCTTCCAGATGTCCTGCGTGGTGATGGCCGTGATGCCGATGCCGTCCATGATCGCGCGCTGGCCCCAGGGCTCGCCGACGCAGTAGCCGTCCATGTTGCCCACGCGCATGTTGGCCACCATCTGCGGCGGCGGCACGGTGATGTTCTTGACGTCCTTGAACGGGTCGATGCCGGCCGAGGCGAGCCAGTAGTAGAGCCACATCGCGTGGGTGCCGGTGGGGAAGGTCTGGGCGAAGGTGTATTCGCGCTTCTCGCTGGCGATCAGCCTGGCGAGCGAGGCCGCGTCGACCGCGCCCTTGTCGGCCAGCTTCTTCGACAGCGTGATCGCCTGGCCGTTGTTGTTGAGGGTCATGAGCACGGCCATGTCCTTCTTCGGGCCGCTCAGGCCCAGGTGCATGCCGTAGACCAGGCCGTAGAGCACGTGCGCCATGTCGAGGTCGCCGTTGGCCAGCTTGTCGCGCACGCCGGCCCAGCTCGCCTCCTTGCTCGGCACGATCTTCACGCCGTACTTCTTGTCGATGCCCAGCACCGAGGCCATCACCACGCTGGCGCAGTCGGTCAGCGGGATGAAGCCGATTTTCACTTCCTCCTTCTCGGGCTTGTCGGAGCCCTGGGCCCAGACGGCGGCGCGCAGTGCGGGATCGATCCCGACGGCGCCGATGGCGGCGGCCTGCAGCACGCGGCGCCGGCTCAGTTTGGTTTGCAGCGGATCGGACATGGGGCGGACTCCTGCGAAGAGAAAGGCGGAAGACAAAAACGAAAAGGCGTCCTCACCACCGCGGGGGCTGCTCGCAAACGAGCCAGCCCCGCGGGATAAGGACGCCTTTGTCCGGGTCGGTGGACGGCCCCCGCCATTGGGGGCCCTCTGCCTGGAGGCCCGAAAGCCTCATGAAATGTCTTGAGCAAAGCGCGTGCCAGCCCTGCCGCGCGTGGTTTTGCTATGGCTTTGCTAGCTCGATGCGCCGTATGGGTGCGCCCGGGCCTTCGATTCGGTGGGAAAAGGCCGCCGGCGCGTCGGCAGGCACGGTTGTTGTGCACTGCACCAGAGCGGACCGATCGACGCGCAGGTCAACGCGGCAGGTAGTCGGCCATCGCGAGCACCGACTCGGCCACGTCGACCAGCCGACGGTTCTGGTTCATCGCGGTCTGGCGCAGCATCTTGTGCGCCTCTTCTTCGCTCATCCGGCGGTGCGCCATCAAGAGGC
Source organism: Variovorax sp. FG153 (assembly GCF_057809595.1). Classification (NCBI taxonomy): domain Bacteria; kingdom Pseudomonadati; phylum Pseudomonadota; class Betaproteobacteria; order Burkholderiales; family Comamonadaceae; genus Variovorax; species Variovorax sp. FG153. The sequence goes on along the minus strand of NZ_JBMDKG010000062.1, from coordinate 37,693 downwards.
CCTTGGCGCGCTCGACCAGCTTGCGCTCGTTGAGCGAGGCGCGCACGGTCTCGAGCTCGTCGCCCATGGCCTGCAGCCGGCGCGACTGGGCCTGCACCATGTCGAGCACCGAGCGCTCGAGCGTGCGGCCATAGAGCGTGGCGGCCTCGGGCGCGGCCGGACGCGCGGCGGCGGGCGCGGGCGCCAGCACGTCGTCGAAGAAGCGCTCGCCGTCGTCGCGCGGCGCCAGGGTGTCGAGCAGGCGCTGGTGGTCCTCGAGTTCGCGCCGCGCCTGCGCGGTCTTGTGGCCGCACTGCAGCCGCAGGTCGTCGGCCAACTGGTCCTCGACGGTGCGCATGGCGTCGATGCGCGCGCTGCAGCAGTCGAACCAGGCCTGGCTCAGCCGCGGGTCGGGCAGGCCGCCCGCGGGCGCCGCGCCCGGATGCACGGTGCCGATGCGGCGCATGCGCTCGAGCCCGGCCAGGGTGCTGTCGCTCTGGCTCTGGCGCCACAGCGCGAGCAGCGCGGGATTCGAGAACTCGGTGAAGACCTGGAAGCAGCGCTCCTGCGACTCGACCAGGTGCAGCCACTGGGCCCGCTGGGTGTCGTCGACGCGGCCCATGGCGAGGGCGGCGGCGCCGAGGGCGCGCTCCTGGCCCGCGAACTCCTTGCCCTGCATGAAGTTGAACAGCGCCACCAGCAGGCGCGAGATCTCGGGGTCGGTGGCGCCGTCGGCGGCCTCGAACACCACCGACAGCAGCCCCGCGACCAGTTTGGCGAAGGCCGCGGTGGACTGCGCGGGCTGCAGTTCGAGCGCGCCGATGCGCCGGCGCAGGGCCGGCAGGCCGTCCAGGCCCGGCAGCACCCAGGCGATGCGGCTGAACAGACGCGTGTAGTTGCCGTCGCCCGCGCGGCCGTGCGCCTCGGCCTCGAGCCGGTCGAAGCCCAGCCGCACCGCCTGCTCGAGCGCCACGCACTCGGCGATCTGAGGATCGCGCTGGTCGCCGAAGCGCGCGCCGCGCGAGGCCAGGAACAGGTTCGACATGCCGCGCTCGCGTTGCAGCGCATGCACGAGCCGGCCCACGGCGCCGACCAGCTCGCTGGTGCGCGCGAGCTGCTCGAGCGCGTCGATCTCGCTGCGTCGCGCGGCGATCAGGAAGTGCAGTCCGGATTTCATGGGGTGCCCGAACCGCAGCAACATCCGTGCCGTACCCCCGCGCCAGCAGCGCCTACCGCCCGCCGCCTACACTCGCGGCCATGCTGCTTCTAGGAATCGAATCCTCCTGCGACGAGACCGGCGTGGCGCTGGTCGAGTCGCATGGCGACGCGCTGCCGGTGCTGCGCTCGCATGCGCTGCACAGCCAGATCGCGATGCACCAGGCCTATGGCGGCGTGGTGCCCGAACTCGCGAGCCGCGACCACATCCGCCGCGTGCTGCCGCTGACCGATGCCGTGATGGCCGAGGCCGGGCGTGCGCTGGCCGAGGTCGACGTGGTCGCCTACACGCGCGGCCCCGGCCTCGCGGGCGCGCTGCTCGTGGGCGCGGGCGTGGCCTGCGCGCTGGGCGCGGCGCTCGGCAAGCCCGTGCTGGGCGTGCACCATCTCGAAGGCCACCTGCTGTCGCCGTTCCTGAGCGCCGACCCGCCCGAGTTCCCCTTCGTGGCGCTGCTGGTCTCGGGCGGCCACACCCAGCTGATGCGCGTGGACGGCGTGGGCCGCTACGAGCTGCTGGGCGAAACCATCGACGACGCGGCCGGCGAGGCCTTCGACAAGAGCGCCAAGCTCATGGGCCTGCCGTACCCCGGCGGCCCCTGGCTCGCCAAGCTGGCCGAGGGTGGCGATCCGGCGGCCTTCAAGCTGCCGCGCCCGCTGCTGCACAGCGGCGATCTCGACTTCTCCTTCGCCGGCCTCAAGACGGCCGTGCTCACGCAGGCCAGGAAGCTCGGCGATTCGCTCGAGGCGCGCAAGCCCGACCTCGCGGCCTCCACGCAGGCGGCGATCGTCGAAGTGCTGCTGAAGAAGTCGCTGGCCGCGCTCGAGCAGGCCGGCCTCAAGCGGCTGGTGGTGGCCGGCGGCGTGGGCGCGAACCGCATGCTGCGCGAGCAGTTGAATGCCGCCTGCGCGAAGCGCGGCGTGCGCGTGCACTACCCCGAGCTGCACCTGTGCACCGACAACGGCGCGATGATCGCGATGGCCGCGGCGATGCGGCTGCAGTCGGGGCTGTCGCAGCCCACCGAGCGCTACGCCTTCGACGTGAAGCCGCGCTGGCCGATGGCCTCGCTGTCGGCGGACCTGCCCGCCACAGCCTGAGAACGCCCATGAAAAAGCCCGCGCGGCTGGTCGCCGCGCGGGCTTTTTCGCAGGTCGGTTGCGCTTGGACCGGTTGTCTGGATCAGTTGATCTGCAGCTGCGAGACCTGGCTGACCGGCACCACCTTGGCGAGCTTCAGGGTCAGCACGCCGTTCTCGAGCCTGGCTTCGCTGGCCGCCGCGTCGATGTCCAGCGGCAGCTCGTAGGCGGCCTTGAACTGGCGCTTGGCGTCGGCCTTGCTCTCGATGCGGACCACGGCGCCTTCGATGCCGATGCTCAGGTCCTCGCGGGCGAAGCCGGGCACGTCGAGCGACAGGGTCCAGCTCTTGTCGTCCTGCTCGACCAGCGGCGAGCGGCGCGCGGTGCCGGCGAAGGCATCGTTCACGAAGCGTTCGAAGGCGCGATCGTAGGCGCGGGGGGTGAAACGGGTGGCGCGGAGAGCGGGTGCGAAAAACATGGAAGTACTCCTGAATGAACACAATGGGGACATGGAATGTGTGTCCCTTACACTGCGCGGCCGTTCAATCTGAGTGCCGCTTGAGACCTCATCTAGGCCTTGTGGCGCGCGTTTCAAGTCAATGAATTCCAGCTTTTTCGAGCGCCGCCGGGCCTTGAAATTAGCGGCACTGTCGCTATGCGCGAGGCCCTTCGCGGCGCTCGCGCAGACCCCGCCCGCGCCCATCCGCCTGGCGCTCATCGAAAGCATGAGCGGCCCGTTCGCCAACACCGGCGAGGCGGTGTTCCGCAACCTGCTGTGGGCCGTGGAGCGCGTGAATGCGCGCGGCGGCATCAGGCTGCCGGGCGGCGCGCGGCCGCTGCAGCTCGACCGCTACGACAGCAAGGGGCAGAACGAGGAAGCGCTGTCGGCGCTGCGCGCCGCGATCGACGATGGCGCGCGCATCGTGCTGCAGGGCAACTCCTCGGCCACCGCGGCGGCGCTGATCGATGCGATCGACAAGCACAACGAGCGCGACCCGCAGCGGCGCATGCTGTTCCTCAACTACGCGGCGGTCGAGCCCTCGCTGACCAACGAGCGCTGCAGCTTCTGGCACTTCCGCTTCGACGCCCATGCCGACATGCGCGTAGCCGCGCTGATGGACGTGGTGAAGGACGACGCCGCGCTCAAGCGCATCTACCTGCTGGGACAGGACTACAGCTTCGGCCAGGCGGTGCTGCGCGAATCGCGGCGCCAGCTCGGCACGCTGCGGCCCGACGTGGAGATCGTCGGCGACGAGCTGCATCCGCTGGGCAAGGTCAAGGACTTCGCGCCCTACGCCAGCAAGATCATCGCGAGCGGCGCGCAGGCGGTGGTCACGGGCAACTGGGGCAACGACCTCACGCTGCTCGTGAAGGCCGCGCGCGAGGCCGGCTTCAACGGCACCTTCTACACCTTCTACGGCAATGCGCTGGGCGCGCCCGCGGCCATCGGCGATGCCGGCATCGGCCGCGTGATCGCGGTGGCCGACTGGCTGCCGAATGTGCAGACGCCGCAGTCGGAGGCCTTCTACCGCGCCTTCCGCACGCGCTTTCCGAAGCCCGCGGACGACTACGTCCACATGCGCATGCAGCTCCTGATCGAGTCGCTGGCGCAGGCGCTCGAGCGCGCGGGCGGCACCGACACCGTGGCCGTGGCCGTGGCGCGCGCGCTCGAGCAGGCCGACGTCACGCTGTACGGCCAGCGCGGGCGCATGCGCGCGGCCGACCACCAGTTCCAGCAGCAACTGGTGGTCGGCGTGATGGACAGGCAGGGCCGAGCGGGCGTGCAGTTCGACGTCGAGGGCTCGGGCTACGGCTTTCGCGTGGTCAAGACCATTGCCCCCGAGCGCGCGGAGCTGCCGACTTCGTGCAAGATGAAGCGCCCCTGAAGGCACGAAGCGAAGACACGACGACAACGAAAGAAAAACACAGCATGCGCCAAGCCATCCACAACCTCGAAGCCTCCAAGATCCGCGAAGTCGCCAATGCCGGCCTCGGCCGCAGCGACGTGCTCGCCTTCTGGTTCGGCGAGAGCGACGAGGTCACGCCCGAAGTCATCCGCCAGGCGGCGATCGATTCGCTGCAGCGCGGCGAGACCTTCTACGCCCACAACCTCGGCCTGCCCGAGCTGCGCGCGGCGATCGCGCGCTACACCAGCAGCCTGCATCCCGCGGTCGATGCCTCGCGCATCGCCGTCACCTCGGGCGGCGTGAGCGCGCTGATGCTCGCGGTGCAGGCGCTGGTCGATGCCGGCGACGAGGTGGTCGCGGTGACGCCCGTGTGGCCCAACCTCACGGCGCAGCCCGCGATCCTCGGCGCGACGGTGCGCACGGTGCCGCTGGTGCCGGTGCGGGGCGAATGGACGCTGGACCTGCAGGCGCTGCGCGCGGCGGTCACGTCGACCACCAGGCTGCTGATCGTCAACGCGCCGAACAACCCGACCGGCTGGACGATGACGCGCGAGGAGCAGCAGGCCGTGCTCGACCATTGCCGCGAGACCGGCACCTGGATCCTCGCGGACGAGGTCTACGAGCGCCTGTACTTCGAACCCACGGCCAACGGCTGCGCGCCGAGCTTCCTCGACATCGCGCGGCCCGACGACCGGCTGGTGGTCACGCACAGCTTCTCGAAGAGCTTCCTGATGACCGGCTGGCGCCTGGGCTGGCTGGTGCTGCCGCCCGCGCTGGTCGAGGGCATCGGCAAGCTGATCGAGTTCAACACCTCGTGCGCGAGCGTGTTCACGCAGCGCGCCGGGGTGGTGGCGATCGAGCACACGGCCGAGATCACGCCGCGCGTGGTGGCGCACCTCAAGCACTGCCGCGACACGCTGGTGCCGCTGCTCGCGGCCGTGCCGGGCGTGCAGGTGGCGCCGGCCAGGGGCGGCATGTACGCCTTCTTCCGGCTCGAGGGTTTCGACGATTCCTTCGAGGTGGCCAAGCGGCTGGTGGTCGAGGCCGGGCTCGGGCTCGCGCCCGGCAATGCCTTCGCCCCCGAGGGGCAGGGCTGGCTGCGCTGGTGCTTCGCCTCGAAGGATCCGCAGCGGCTGGTGCAGGGCGTGGAGCGGCTGCGCGGCTGGCTCGCGAAGCAGCAGGGCTGAATGTCGCCGAGGCCCGCGCCCGTCGACGCCGTGCGCGTCCGCGGCTCGGCGCTGCCGGGCCTGCAGACGATCGTGGCCGAATCGGCGCGCAGCTTTCCGCGCCACATGCACGACGTCTACGGCATCGGCGTGATCGACCGCGGCGGCCAGCGCTCGGCCAGCGGCCGCGGCGCGGTCGAGGCGGTGCGCGGGGACGTCATTACGGTCAACCCGGGCGAGGTGCACGACGGCGTCGCGCTGCGCGGCGAGGCGCGCGCCTGGCGCATGCTGCACCTGGCGCCCGCGTTGCTGGCCGATGCCGCGCCCGGGCTCGAGCTGACGCGGCCGGTGCTCAACGATCCGGCGCTGCGGTGCGGGGTCGAGCGGTTGTTCGCGCGCGTGGCCGAGGGCGCCGATGCGTTGGCGCTCGAGCAGGGCGTGCTCGAATTGCTGCGCGATGCACCGGGCGCGCTGGCGCCGGAGCCCGTGCCTCGCATCGCCTCCGTGGCACTGGAGCGCGCGCGGGCGCGCATCGCCGACGACTGCGTGACCGCGCCCACGCTCGCCGAGCTCGCGCACGAGGCCGGCCTGAGCCGCTGGCAGCTGCTGCGCGGCTTCGCGGCCGCCTTCGGGCTGCCGCCGCATGCCTGGCTGCAGCAGTGCCGGCTGTCGCGCGCGCGGCGGCTGATCGCGCAGGGCCGGGCGCTGGCCGATGCCGCGGCCGGCGCGGGCTTCGCCGACCAGAGCCACATGACGCGGGCCTTCGTGCGCTTCCTGGGCTTCACGCCCGGGGCCTATGCGGCCGCGCACGGCGCCTGAGCCGGTCCCCTGCAATTTCGTTCAAGACCGCCGCGCCTCCGGCGGGAGACGCTCGCGCTTTCTGCAAATGAAAGGCGACAGGTATGTCGGAACGCGGCAAGGGGATGTGGCTGTGCGCGCTCGCGATGGTCACGGTCGGCAGCACGGTGGTCGCGAGCAAGCTGATCGCGAGTGGCCTGCCGCCGTTCACGGCGACCGCGCTGCGCTTCGCGCTGGCGCTGCCGGTGTTCCTGGTGCTGATGCGGTGGATGCGCGTGCGCTGGCCGCGTCCGGACCGGCACGATGCCTGGCTGCTGCTGTGCCAGGCGGCCGCGGGCAGCGTGGGCTACACGGTGCTGCTGATCCTGGGCCTGCGCTGGGCGCCGGCGGCCGACGCGGGCGTGGTGGCCGGCACCCTGCCGGCCATCGCCGCGCTGGTGGCGGTGCTCGCGCTGCGCGAGCGGCCCGGGCGCTACCTGATCGGCGGGATCGTGCTCGCGAGCCTGGGCGTGCTGGCGATCACGCTGCGACCGGGCGGGGAGGGCGGCGCGCGCACGCCGGCCGCGCTGCTCGGCAACCTGCTGGTGCTGGGCGCGGTGGCGTTCGAATCGCTGTTCATCCTGCTCAACAAGCGGCTGCGCGTGCCGCTGCCGCCGCTCGCGCAGTCGAGCGCGATGACCGCGCTGGGGCTGCTGCTGTCGCTGCCGCCCGCGCTGCTCGAGCGTGCCTGGCTGCAGGCGGTGCCGGCCGAGGCGCTGGCCGGTGTGGCCTACTACGCGCTGGTGCCGACGGTGGCGGGCTTCCTGCTCTGGTACGCGGGCGCGGCCCGGCTCAGCGGCGCCGAGGCGGCGCTGTTCACGGCGCTGATGCCGGTGTCGGCGCTGGCCCTCGCGGCCTGGTGGCTGGGCGAACCGGTGGGCTGGCCCCAGATCGCCGGCGCGGCCTGCGTGCTGGGCGCGGTGGCGCTGGTCTCGCTCGACGGGCGCCGTCGGGAAGGGGTGTCCGGGACGGCCGATGTATAATCCCAAGGCTTTGCATGCCGCAAGGCGCACGGTGAGCGCAGTTCCAGCACCCACCGCAAGTCAAACACCACCGGAACAAAGGAAAAACCAATGATCGCAGCCTCCATCAAGGCCGAAGTCGTCAAGGACAACGCCCGCGCAGCCAACGACACCGGCAGCCCCGAAGTGCAAGTCGCACTGCTGACCGCCCGCATCAACGAGCTCACCCCCCACTTCAAGACGCACGCCAAGGATCACCACGGCCGTCGCGGCCTGCTGCGCATGGTGAGCCGCCGTCGCAAGCTGCTCGACTACCTGAAGTCCAAGGACGCCGACCGTTACACCGCGCTGATCGCCAAGCTGGGCCTGCGCAAGTAAGCCGAATCGCATGAAAAAACGCCTGGGTTAGTCCGCTAGCTCAGGCGTTTTTTACTTCGCGAACCACTTTCGGGGTGCCCTACAGAGCGAAGCTGTGTCATTCCAGGGAAGTTCGAGCCGAGCTTCGCTGGAATGGCATCGTGTTCTGAGAAAGCCCTCCGAGTCCTGCGGATCTTCGATGATCTGCTACTAAAACAGGAGCAAACATGAGCCTCTTCAACAAAGTCACCAAGTCCTTCCAATGGGGCGACAAGACCGTCGTCATGGAAACGGGCGAAATCGCCCGCCAGGCCACGGGCGCCGTGCTGGTCGACATCGACGGCACCGTCGTGCTGGCCACCGTGGTCGCTTCCAAGAGCGCCAAGCCGGGCCAGGACTTCTTCCCGCTGACCGTCGACTACATCGAGAAGACCTATGCCGCCGGCAAGATCCCCGGCAGCTTCTTCAAGCGCGAAGCCAAGCCCAGCGAGCTCGAGACCCTGACCAGCCGCCTGATCGACCGCCCGATCCGTCCGCTGTTCCCCGAGGGCTTCCTCAACGAAGTGCACGTGGTGATCCACACCGTGTCGCTGAACCCCGAAGTCGACGCCGACATCGCCGCGATGATCGCCGTGAGCGCCGCCCTGTCGGTCTCGGGCATTCCGTTCGACGGCCCGATCGGCGCCGCGCGCGTGGGCTACATCAACGGCCAGTACGTACTGAACCCGGGCCAGACCGCGCGCAAGGATTCGCAGATGGACCTCGTCGTGGCCGGCACCGAAGCCGCCGTGCTGATGGTCGAGTCCGAAGCCCAGCAACTGGCCGAGGAGATCATGCTCGGCGCCGTGGTCTTCGGCCACGAACAGGGCAAGGTGGCGATCAACGCCATCCACGAACTGGTGCGCGACGCCGGCAAGCCGCTGTGGGTCAAGGAAGGCACCTGGGCGCCCGAAGCCAAGGACGAGGCCTTCATCGCCAAGGTCAACGGCCTGGCCGAGGAGAAGCTGCGCGCCGTCTACCAGATCCGCAGCAAGCAGGCCCGCACCCAGGCCCTGCGCGAAGCCAATGCCAGCGTCTACGAGGCCCTGAAGGCCGAAGGCGCCGAATTCGACGCCGGCAAGGTCAGCGACCTGCTGTTCGCGATCGAAGCGCGCATCGTGCGCAGCCAGATCCTGCAAGGCGAGCCGCGCATCGACGGCCGCGACACCCGCACCGTGCGCCCGATCGAGATCCGCAACTCGGTGCTGCCGCGCACCCACGGCTCGGCGCTGTTCACGCGCGGCGAGACCCAGGCGCTGGTCGTGACCACGCTGGGCACCGAACGCGACGCGCAGCGCATCGACGCGCTGGCCGGCGAGTTCGAGGACCGCTTCCTGTTCCACTACAACATGCCTCCCTTCGCCACCGGTGAAGTGGGCCGCATGGGCTCGACCAAGCGCCGCGAAGTCGGCCACGGCCGACTGGCCAAGCGCGCGCTCGTCGCCGTGCTGCCGAACAAGGAAGAGTTCCCCTACACCGTGCGCGTGGTGTCGGAGATCACCGAGTCGAACGGCTCCTCGTCGATGGCTTCGGTCTGCGGCGGCTGCCTCTCGATGATGGACGCCGGCGTGCCGATGAAGGCCCACGTGGCCGGCATCGCCATGGGCCTGATCAAGGAAGACAACCGCTTCGCGGTGCTGACCGACATCCTGGGCGACGAGGACCACCTCGGCGACATGGACTTCAAGGTGGCCGGCACGACCAACGGCATCACCGCGCTGCAGATGGACATCAAGATCCAGGGCATCACCAAGGAAATCATGCAGGTCGCGCTGGCACAGGCCAAGGAAGCGCGCATGCACATCCTCGGCAAGATGCAGGAAGCGATGGGCGAGGCCAAGGCCGACGTGTCGCAGTTCGCACCGCGCCTGACCACGCTGAAGATCAACCCCGAGAAGATCCGCGACGTGATCGGCAAGGGCGGCGCGGTCATCCGCGGCCTGCAGGAAGAAACCGGCACGCAGATCAACATCGACGAAGACGGCACCATCACCATCGCGTCGACCGATCCGGCCAAGGCCGAAGAGGCCAAGAAGCGCATCGAGCAGATCACGGCCGAGGTCGAGATCGGCAAGATCTACGAAGGCCCGGTCACCAAGATCCTGGACTTCGGTGCGCTGATCAACCTGCTGCCCGGCAAGGACGGCCTGCTGCACATCAGCCAGATCGCGCACGAACGCGTCGAGAAGGTGACCGACTACCTGAGCGAAGGCCAGATCGTGAAGGTCAAGGTCCTCGAGACCGACGACAAGGGTCGCGTCAAGCTGTCGATGAAGGCGCTGACCGAGCGTCCGGCCGGCATGGAATACAGCGAGCGTCCGCCGCGCGAAGACCGTGGTGACCGTGGCGGCGAGCGCCGTGACCGTGGCGACCGTGGCGACCGCGGCGACCGTGGTGGTGATCGCGGCGATCGCGGTGACCGCGGCGGTGACCGTGGCGAGCGCGCTCCGCGCTTCAACAACGAGCAGCAGCCGCGCAACGAGCAGGCGCCGGCCAGCGAGTCGCAGCAGCCGCAGGCTCCGCGCGAGTCGCAGGAGTAAGAAGGCCATGGCGGCCGCGGCATGCGCCGCGCGCCGCCTTTGCCTTTCCGATTGCTGAATGCGCCCGTCGCACGGGCGGCTGGAGGCCAGGAGACCATGAAAGCCATTGAAATCGCTTCGTACGGCGCCCCCGAGGTGCTGCGCGTCACGGATCGTCCCGATCCGGTCGCCGGCGCGGGCGAGCTGCTGATCCGCGTGTCGGCCAGCGGTGTCAACCGCCCCGACGTGCTGCAGCGCATGGGCCACTACCCGGTGCCGCCCGGCGCTTCCGACCTGCCGGGCCTCGAAGTGGCCGGCGAGATCGTGTCGGGCGATGTCGCGGCATTGGCCGAGGCGGGCTTCGCGATCGGCGACCGCGTCTGCGCGCTGATCGCCGGCGGCGGCTATGCACAGCTGTGCGTGGCGCCGGTGGCGCAGTGCCTGCCGGTGCCCAAGGGCTGGAGCGACGTCGAGGCGGCTTCGCTGCCCGAGACCTTCTTCACCGTCTGGAGCAACGTGTTCGAGCGCGGCCGGCTGCAAAAGGGCGAAACCCTGCTGATCCAGGGCGGCTCGAGCGGCATCGGCGTCACGGCGATCCAGATCGCCAAGGCGCTGGGCGCGACCGTGATCGTCACGGCCGGCAGCGACGACAAGTGCGAAGCCTGCCTGAAACTCGGCGCCGATCACGCGATCAACTACCGCACGGCCGATTTCGTCGAAGTGGCGAAGTCGCTGACCGGCGGCAAGGGCGTGGACGTCATCCTCGACATGGTCGCGGGCGACTACGTGGCGCGCGAGGTCGAATGCCTGGCCGAGGACGGCCGGCTGGTGATCATCGCGGTGCAGGGCGGCGTCAAGAGCCAGATCAACGCGGGCCTGGTGCTGCGCAAGCGGCTCACGATCACGGGCTCGACGCTGCGTCCGCGGCCGGTGGCATTCAAGGGCGCGATCGCCAGGGCGCTGCGCGAGAAGGTGTGGCCGCTGCTCGAGAGCGGCGCGGTCAAGCCGGTGATCCACAGCACCTTCGCGGCGGCCGGCGAGCCCAGCGGCGCGGCGCAGGCGCATGCGTTGATGGAATCGAACCAGCACATCGGCAAGATCGTGCTGACCTGGTGACGAGACGAGCACGATGACGAGCCACAAGAAACTGATCGCAGGGAACTGGAAGATGAATGGCAGCCTGGCTGCCAACGAGGCGCTGGTGACGGCGCTGCGGCAGGGACTCGCGGCGAATGCGCCCGCGTGCGACATCGCGCTGTGCACGCCCGCGCCGTATTTCGCGCAACTGCAGTCGCTGCTGGCGGGTTCGCCGATGGCGCTGGGCGCGCAGGACATTTCCGCGCAGGCGCAGGGCGCCTTCACGGGCGAGCAGTCGGCGGCGATGCTGAAGGACTTCGGTGTGCGCTATGCCATCGTCGGCCATTCGGAGCGCCGCCAGTACCACGGCGAGACCGACGATGCCGTGGCCGCGAAGACCGCGGCCGCGCTGGCCAACGGCATCACGCCGATCGTCTGCGTCGGCGAGACGCTGGCGCAGCGCGAAGCGGGCCAGACCGAGGAAGTGGTGAAGCGCCAGCTGGCGGCGGTCATCCACGTGAACGGCCACTGCATCAGCGAGATCGTGGTCGCCTACGAACCCGTGTGGGCCATCGGCACCGGCAAGACCGCTACGCCCGAACAGGCGCAAGCGGTGCACGCGGTGCTGCGCGCGCAACTGCATCACGCTGCGAGCGAGCACGCGGCCGGCATCAAGATCCTCTACGGCGGCAGCATGAATGCCGCCAACGCGGCCGAACTGTTGGCGCAAGCCGACATCGACGGCGGCCTGATCGGCGGCGCTTCCCTGAAGGCCCCCGACTTTTTGCAGATCATTTCCGCCGCCGCCCGCTGAAGCGGGCAGGGCAGGCATCAATTAGGAGTAAGAACGAATGAACGTGGTCCTCAACCTTCTGGTCGGCGTGCAGATGCTGTCGGCGCTGGTGATGATCGGGCTGATCCTGATCCAGCACGGCAAGGGCGCCGACATGGGCGCGGCCTTCGGCAGCGGCAGCGCCGGCAGCCTGTTCGGCGCCAGCGGCAGCGCGAACTTCCTCTCGCGCACCACGGCCGTGCTGGCCGCGGTGTTCTTCGCCTGCACGCTGCTGCTGGCCTACTTCAGCCACGCACGTCCCACGGGCGGCGGCAGCCTGCTGGAGCGTGCGGCCATCGGCGTGCCCGCCACGCCGGCTTCGGGTGCGGCAGGCCAGATTCCCTCGGGCCAGTCGGGCGCGGCGCCTGCTACGGCACCCGCGAGCGCGCCTGCGGCTGGCGCGGGACAGATTCCCAGCAAGTAACTCTGATGTTTTCAGAGTGACCCGTAAGAAATGGCTTCATTTCAGGGTAAACTCTAAAGCTGTTCGGAAAGCCAAACCTCTTTGTAGGCACCTCATGCCATCCGAACAGAAAAAACCGCGGTCGTGGTGAAATTGGTAGACACGCTATCTTGAGGGGGTAGTGGCGAAAGCTGTGCGAGTTCGAGTCTCGCCGACCGCACCAAATCTCACCGACAGGACGCCTCATGAAGGTGCTTCTGTCGGTGGCAAGCGGTGAAAGCTCCCGATGAACCTCGATTCCTACCTTCCCGTCCTTTTGTTCATTCTGGTCGGGGTCGGCGTAGGCGTCGCTCCACAGGTCATCGGATACATCCTCGGCCCCAATCGGCCTGACGCAGCCAAGAACGCACCTTACGAGTGCGGCTTCGAGGCCTTCGAGGATGCGCGCATGAAGTTCGACGTGCGCTATTACCTGGTTGCCATTCTCTTCATCCTGTTCGATCTGGAGATTGCCTTTCTCTTCCCGTGGGCCATTGCGCTCAAGGAGATCGGTGCTGTCGGCTTCTGGGCCATGATGATCTTTCTCGCCATCCTCGTCGTGGGCTTCGCCTACGAGTGGAAAAAAGGCGCGCTCGACTGGGAATAAGGAAGCTACACGATGGCCATTGAAGGCGTTCTCAAGGAAGGCTTCGTCACGACCACCTACGACTCGGTGGTGAACTGGGCGAAGACCGGATCTCTGTGGCCGATGACGTTCGGTCTGGCTTGCTGTGCGGTCGAAATGATGCACGCGGGCGCGGCCCGCTACGACATCGACCGTTTCGGCATGCTGTTCCGTCCGAGCCCGCGTCAGTCCGACCTGATGATTGTGGCCGGCACGCTGTGCAACAAGATGGCGCCGGCACTGCGCAAGGTCTACGACCAGATGCCCGAGCCGCGCTGGGTGCTCTCGATGGGTTCGTGCGCCAACGGTGGCGGCTACTACCACTACAGCTACTCGGTGGTGCGTGGCTGCGACCGGATCGTTCCGGTCGACGTCTACGTGCCGGGCTGTCCGCCCACCGCCGAAGCGCTGCTCTACGGGATCATCCAGCTGCAGCAGAAGATCCGCCGCACCAACACCATCGCGCGTGCCTGAGGAATTGCCGAGATGACCGACTTTGCAATTTCTCCGGAGGCGCTGCAGGCGACTCTGGTGCAGACCCTGGGCGACAAGGCCCGGAGCGTGACCGTTGCGCTGGGTGAGGTGACCGTGGTGGTGGGCGCTGCCGATTACATCGACGCGGCGCTGCTGCTGCGCGATGCGCCGGGCTGCCGCTTCGAGCAGCTGATCGATCTCTGCGGCATGGACTATTCCGACTACCGCGAAGGCGAGTGGGAAGGCGAGCGCTACGGCGTCGTCTCGCACCTGCTGTCGGTGAGCCTCAACCAGCGCGTGCGCCTCAAGGTGTTCGCGCCCAGCGAAGACCTGCCGGTGGTCGACTCCCTGCAGCCCGTGTGGAATGCGGCGACCTGGTTCGAGCGCGAGGCCTTCGACCTCTACGGCATCGTGTTCGAAGGCCACGACGACCTGCGCCGCATCCTGACCGACTACGGCTTCATCGGCCATCCGTTCCGCAAGGACTTCCCGGTGTCGGGGCATGTCGAGATGCGCTACGACGAAGAGCAGAAGCGCGTGGTCTACCAGCCGGTATCGATCGAGCCGCGCGAGATCACGCCGCGCGTGATCCGCGAAGACAACTACGGCGGCGGACTCCACTGACATGGCCGAAATCAAAAACTACACCCTCAACTTCGGTCCCCAGCATCCCGCGGCACACGGCGTGCTGCGCCTGGTGCTCGAGCTCGACGGCGAAGTGATCCAGCGCGCCGATCCGCACATCGGCCTGCTGCACCGCGCGACCGAGAAGCTCGCCGAATCGCGCACCTTCATCCAGTCGCTGCCCTACATGGACCGCCTCGACTACGTGTCGATGATGTCCAACGAGCACGCCTACTGCCTCGCCATCGAGAAGATGATGGGCCTCGAGGTGCCGATCCGCGCGCAGTACATCCGCGTCATGTTCGCCGAGATCACTCGGCTGCTGAACCACTTGCTGTGGCTCGGCGCGCACGGCCTCGATTGCGGTGCGATGAACATGCTCATCTACTGCTTCCGCGAACGCGAAGACCTGTTCGACATGTACGAGGCGGTGTCGGGCGCGCGCATGCACGCGGCCTACTTCCGTCCGGGCGGCGTGTACCGCGACCTGCCGGACGTGATGCCGCAGTACAAGGTCAGCAAGATCAAGAACGCGAAGGCGATCGAGAAGCTCAACGAGAACCGCCAGGGCTCGCTGCTCGACTTCGTCGACGACTTCTGCAAGCGCTTCCCGAAGATGGTCGACGAGTACGAGACGCTGCTCACCGACAACCGTATCTGGAAGCAGCGCACCGTGGGCATCGGCGTGGTCACGCCGGAGCGCGCGCTCAACCTCGGCTTCACCGGCCCGATGCTGCGTGGCTCGGGCGTCGAATGGGACCTGCGCAAGAAGCAGCCCTACGACGTCTACGACCGCATGCAGTTCGACGTGCCGGTCGGCCGCACCGGCGACTGCTACGACCGCTACCTGGTGCGCGTCGAGGAGATGCGCCAGGCCAACAAGATCATCCAGCAGTGCGCGGCATGGCTGCGCGCCAACCCCGGCCCGGTGATCACCGACAACCACAAGGTCGCCGCGCCCGCGCGCGAATCGATGAAGGCGAACATGGAGGAGCTGATCCACCATTTCAAGCTCTTCACCGAAGGCTTCCACGTGCCCGAGGGCGAGGCCTATGCCGCCGTCGAGCATCCGAAGGGCGAGTTCGGCATCTATCTCGTGAGCGACGGCGCCAACAAGCCGTACCGCCTGAAGATCCGCGCCCCTGGCTTCCCGCACCTCGCCGCCCTCGACGAAATGTCGCGCGGTCACATGATCGCCGACGCTGTCGCGGTGATCGGCACGATGGACATCGTGTTCGGCGAAATCGACAGGTGAGAAAGAGCGAATGACTTCCTCTACCCATGACACTCACGCGGCGCCTTCGGCGCCGCTGAAGCCTGAGACCCTCGAACGCTTCGCGCGCGAGGTGGCCAAGTACCCCGAGGCCGGCAAGCAGTCGGCCGTGATGGCCTGCCTGGCGATCGTGCAGCAGGACGAGGGTTTCGTGAGCGCCCAGCGCGAGCGCGAGATCGCCGAGTACCTCGGCATGGCGCCGATCGCGGTGCACGAGGTCACGACCTTCTACAACATGTACAACCAGCATGCGGTGGGCAAGTACAAGCTCAACGTCTGCACCAACCTGCCGTGCCAGCTGCGCGATGGCGTCACCGCCCTCGTGCACCTCGAGAAGAAGCTCGGCATCAAGATGGGCGAGACCACGGCCGACGGCCTGTTCACGCTGCAGCAGAGCGAATGCCTGGGCGCCTGCGCCGACTCGCCGGTGATGCTGGTCAATGACCGCACGATGTGCAGCTTCATGAGCAACGACAAGCTCGACCAGCTCGTCGATGGCCTGCGCAGTGCAACCCCCGGGGAGGCTTCGTGATGACGCCCGATCAGGTTCTTTCGCAGTTCCGCGCCACCGGCGTGCAGACCTGCTTCCATGACCGCCACATCGGCGCCCAGATCTATGCCGGCCTCGACGGCACCAACTGGCATCTCGCCGACTACGAGGCGCGCGGCGGCTACCAGGCGCTGCGCAAGATCCTCACCGAGGGCCTGACGCCCGACCAGGTGATCGCCGAAGTCAAGGCCTCGGGCCTGCGCGGCCGCGGCGGCGCCGGTTTCCCGACCGGCCTGAAGTGGAGCTTCATGCCGCGCCAGTTCCCGGGCCAGAAGTACCTGGTCTGCAATTCGGACGAAGGCGAGCCGGGCACCTGCAAGGACCGCGACATCCTGCAGTTCAACCCGCACATCGTGATCGAGGGCATGGCCATCGCCGCCTATGCGATGGGCATCAGCGTGGGCTACAACTACATCCACGGCGAGATCTTCCAGAGCTACGAGCGCTTCGAGGAAGCCCTCGAGGAGGCGCGCGCCGCCGGTTATCTGGGCGACAAGATCATGGGCAGCACGTACAACTTCCAGTTGCACGCCGCCCACGGCTTCGGCGCCTACATCTGCGGCGAGGAAACCGCGCTGCTCGAATCGCTCGAAGGCAAGAAGGGCCAGCCGCGCTTCAAGCCGCCGTTCCCGGCCAGCTTCGGCCTGTACGGCAAGCCGACCACCATCAACAACACCGAGACCTTCGCGGCGGTGCCCTGGATCATCCGCAACGGCGGCCAGGCGTACCTCGAGTGCGGCAAGCCGAACAACGGCGGCACCAAGATCTACTCGGTCAGCGGCGACGTCGAGCTGCCGGGCAACTACGAAGTGCCGATGGGCACGCCGTTCTCCAAGCTGCTCGAACTGGCCGGCGGCGTGCGCAAGGGCCGCACGCTCAAGGCCGTGATTCCCGGCGGCTCGTCGGCACCGGTGCTGCCGGCCGACATCATGATGCAGTGCACGATGGACTACGACTCCATCTCCAAGGCCGGCTCGATGCTGGGCTCGGGCGCGGTGATCGTGATGGACGACAGCCGCTCGATGGTCGAGTCGCTCAAGCGCCTCTCGTACTTCTACATGCATGAATCCTGCGGCCAGTGCACGCCGTGCCGCGAAGGCACGGGCTGGCTCTACCGCGTGGTCGACCGCATCCACAACGGCCAGGGCAAGCCCAGCGACCTGCAGCTGCTGGACTCCGTCGCCGGCGACATCATGGGCCGCACCATCTGCGCCCTCGGCGACGCGGCGGCCATGCCGGTGCGCGCCATGATCAAGCACTTCCGCCACGAGTTCGAAGCCTTGATCCCGGGCTACGTCCCGAAAGCAACGGTCCAGGCCTGAGCGCGAGAAAAAGACATATGGTTGAAATCGAACTCGACGGCAAGAAGGTCGAAGTGGCCGAAGGCAGCATGGTCATGCATGCTGCCGACAAGGCCGGCACCTACATTCCGCACTTCTGCTATCACAAGAAGCTCAGCATCGCGGCCAACTGCCGCATGTGCCTGGTCGACGTCGAAAAGGCGCCCAAGCCGATGCCGGCCTGCGCCACGCCCGTCACGCAGGGCATGATCGTCCGCACCAAGAGCGAGAAGGCGATCAAGGCCCAGCAGTCGGTCATGGAGTTCCTGCTGATCAACCATCCGCTGGACTGCCCGATCTGCGACCAGGGCGGCGAATGCCAGCTGCAGGACCTGGCCGTGGGCTACGGCGGTTCCTCCTCGCGCTACGAGGAAGAGAAGCGCGTCGTGTTCCACAAGGACGTGGGCCCGCTGATCAGCATGGAAGAGATGAGCCGCTGCATCCACTGCACGCGCTGCGTCCGCTTCGGCCAGGAAGTGGCCGGCGTGATGGAGCTCGGCATGTCGCACCGCGGCGAGCACTCCGAGATCGAGACCTTCCTCGGCGACTCGGTCGACTCCGAGCTCTCGGGCAACATGATCGACATCTGCCCGGTCGGCGCGCTCACGAGCAAGCCCTTCCGCTACAGCGCCCGCACCTGGGAACTGTCGCGCCGCAAGTCGGTGAGCCCGCACGACTCCACCGGCGCCAACCTGATCGTCCAGGTCAAGAACAACCGCGTGATGCGCGTGGTGCCGCTCGAGAACGAAGACGTCAACGAATGCTGGATCGCCGACCGTGACCGCTTCTCGTACGAAGCGCTCAACGGCGGCGAGCGCCTGACGCAGCCCATGCTCAAGCAGGGCGGCCAATGGCAGCAGGTCGACTGGCAGACCGCGCTCGAGTACGTGGCCAACGGCCTCAAGCAGATCAAGGCAGACCATGGCGCGCAGAGCATCGGCACGCTGGTCAGCCCGCACAGCACGCTCGAGGAGCTGCAGCTCGCCGCGCTGCTCACGCGCGAGCTCGGCAGCGACAACATCGACTACCGCCTGCGCAACGCCGAATTCACGGCCTTCGAAGGCATCCGCTGGCTCGGCACCTCGATCGCCTCGCTGACCCAACTGCAGCGCGCCTTCGTCGTCGGCTCGAACCTGCGCAAGGACCATCCGCTGTTCGCGCAGCGCATCCGCCAGGCCGTGCGCAAGGGCGCCGCGCTCAGCGTGCTGACCTCGAAGCAGTTGATGGCCGACGCCGAAGCCTGGGCCATCCAGCCCGCGCAGGCCGCCGTCGTCGATGCCGGCCAATGGATCGAAGTGCTGGCCGCGATCGCGACCGTGGTGGGCCAGTCCACTGGCGCCGCCGCGCCGCTGGCACCCGCCAACGCGCCCGACGCCACCGCGCAGGCCATCGCCGCCTCGCTGCTGAGCGGCGAGCGCAAGGCCATCCTGCTGGGCAATGCGGCCGCGCACCATGCGCAGGCCGGCAGCCTGCTCGCGCTGGCCAACTGGATCGGCGCGCAGACCGGCGCCAGCGTCGGCTACCTGACCGAAGCCGCGAACACCGTGGGCGCGCAGCTCGTGGGCGCGTTCCCGAAGAACGGCGGCCTTCACGCCGGCCAGATGCTCGCCGCCGGCTCCGGCCTCAAGGCCGTGCTACTGCTGAACACCGAGCCGGTGTTCGACTCGGCCGCCGGCGCCGCTGCCGCCGACACCATCGGCAATGCGCAGATGGTGGTCACGCTGAGCCCGTTCAAGGCCAACCTCGAATTCAGCGACGTGCTGCTGCCGATCGCTCCGTTCACCGAAACGCCCGGCAGCTTCGTCAATGCCGAAGGCCGCCTGCAGAGCTTCCACGCCGTGGTCAAGCCGCAGGGCGAGGCCCGTCCGGCCTGGAAGGTGCTGCGCGTGCTCGCCAACCTGCTGGGCCTGCAAGGCTTCGCGTTCGAATCGACCGCCGACGTGCTGCGCACGGTGGGCGACAACGGCGCGCTGCCGGCCGATGCGCTGCGCAACGCCACCGGTGCCGCCGCGGCGGCCGACAACGGCGCGGCCGCGCCCGTGGTCGCGAGCATCTACCAGCTCGATTCGATCGTGCGCCGCGCGCCGTCGCTGCAACTGACCGCCGACGCGCGCAACGCGGGCCATGGCATCGGTGCCGCGCCCGCCAGCGCTCAGGCCGAGGAGGTGTCGGCATGATCGACGCCATTCACGGCTTCGGCCAGGGTCTCGTCGCCGCCGGCTGGTGGACCGGCGTGGTCTGGCCCGTCATCTGGACGCTGATCAAGATCATCGTCGTGGTCATCCCGCTGATGCTGGCGGTGGCCTACCTCACGCTGTGGGAACGCAAGGCCATCGGCTTCACGCAGATCCGCGTGGGCCCGAACCGCATCGGGCCGCTGGGCCTGCTGCAGCCGATCGCCGACGCGCTCAAGCTGATGACCAAGGAAATCATCCTTCCGACGGTCGCCAACAAGGGCCTGTTCCTGCTCGGCCCGATCATGACCATCATGCCGGCGCTCGCCGCCTGGGCCGTGATTCCCTTCGGTCCCGACGTCGCGCTCGCCAACATCAACGCCGGCCTGCTGTTCGTGATGGCCATCACCTCGCTCGAGGTCTATGGCGTGATCATCGCGGGCTGGGCCTCGAACTCGAAGTACGCCTTCCTGGGCGCGCTGCGTGCATCGGCCCAGATGGTGAGCTACGAGATCGCGATGGGCTTCTGCTTCGTCGTGGTGCTGATGGTCACCGGCAGCCTGAACATGAGCGAGATCGTGAACGTCCAGGGCAAGGGCATGTTCGCCAACCTCGGCGTCGGCTTCCTGTCGTGGAACTGGCTGCCGCTGCTGCCGATCTTCGTCGTCTACTTCATCTCTGGCCTGGCCGAGACCAACCGCCACCCCTTCGACGTGGTGGAAGGCGAATCGGAAATCGTCGCGGGTCACATGATCGAGTACTCGGGCATGAGCTTCGCGATGTTCTTCCTGGCCGAGTACGCGAACATGTGGCTGGTCTCGATCCTGACCGTCATCCTGTTCCTCGGCGGCTGGCTGCCCCCGTTCGAGTTCCTGAGCTTCATCCCGGGCTGGATCTGGCTCGGCGCCAAGACCTTCTGCGTGGTCACCATGTTCCTGTGGGTGCGCTCGACGTTCCCGCGCTTCCGCTATGACCAGATCATGCGTCTGGGCTGGAAGATCTTCATTCCCGTCACCCTCGTGTGGCTGGTCGTGGTCGGTGGCTGGATGCAGACGCCGTTCAACATCTGGAAATAACTGGAAGCGCCAACACCATGTCTGCGCACACCGCAACCCCGTCCGCGCCGTTCTCGCTCAAGGACTTCCTCGGCAGCTTCATGCTGTTCGAGCTGTTCAAGGGCCTGGCCATCACGGGCAAGTACGCCTTCAGCCGCAAGATCACGGTGCAGTTCCCCGAAGAGAAGACGCCGCTGTCGCCGCGCTTCCGCGGCCTGCACGCGCTGCGCCGCTACGAGAACGGCGAGGAACGCTGCATCGCCTGCAAGCTCTGCGAGGCCGTGTGCCCCGCGCTCGCGATCACCATCGAATCCGATGTGCGCGACGACGGCTCGCGCCGTACCACGCGCTACGACATCGACCTGACGAAGTGCATCTTCTGCGGCTTCTGCGAAGAGAGCTGCCCGGTCGACTCGATCGTGGAGACCCACATCTTCGAATACCACGGCGAAAAGCGCGGCGACCTGTACTTCACCAAGGACATGCTGCTGGCCGTGGGCGACCGCTACGAAACAGAAATCGCGGCGAACAAGGCGGCTGACGCCAAGTACCGCTGAGCCGGCCTGGCCTGAACCCCTACGAATTCGAACTCATGGACGTCAAGACCGGTCTGTTCTATCTGTTTGCCGCGGTGCTGCTGTTCGCATCGTTCCGCGTCATCACCGCCCGCAACCCCGTGTACGCGGCGTTGTACCTCGTGCTGGCCTTCTTCCAGGCTTCGGCCATCTGGCTGCTGCTGCGCGCCGAATTCCTCGCGATCTCGCTCGTGCTGGTGTACGTGGGCGCGGTGATGGTGCTGTTCCTGTTCGTCGTGATGATGCTGGACATCAACGTCGACAGCCTGCGGCAGGGCTTCTGGAAGCACTTCCCGCTGGCGGCGGCCGTCGGCGCGCTGATCGCGCTCGAGATGGCGGCCGTGCTGATGGGCGGCTTCCGCCTCGGCGAGGCACCGCGCGCGGTGGCCGCGGCCAACAGCTCCAACACGCTCGAGCTGGGCAAGCTGCTGTATTCCGAATACCTCTATCCGCTGGAAATCGCCGCCGTCATCCTGCTGGTGGCCATCATCGCCGCCATCGCGCTGACCCTGCGCACCCGCAAGGACAGCAAGTACGTCGACCCGGCCGACCAGGTGCGCGTGAAGGCGCGCGACCGCGTCCGCGTGGTGCAGATGCCGGTCACCCGCGCGGCGGAGCCCGTGGTGGAAGCCCCGGCCGAAGCGGCGGCGCCGGCAGCAAAGGAGAACAAGGCATGACGCTCACCCTCGGACACTTCCTCTCGCTGGGCGCGATGCTGTTCGCGCTGTCGGTGATCGGCATCTTCCTGAATCGCAAGAACCTGATCGTGCTGCTGATGGCCATCGAGCTGATGCTGCTCGCGGTCAACATGAATTTCGTCGCCTTCTCGCACTTCCTGGGCGACATGCACGGCCAGATCTTCGTGTTCTTCATCCTGACGGTGGCCGCGGCCGAGTCGGCCATCGGCCTCGCGCTGCTGGTGCTGCTGTTCCGCAACAAGTCGAACATCAACGTCGACGAACTCAACTCGCTCAAGGGCTGATCCAAGGCTGACACCAGAATGAGCGCAACCCTTTCCGCATCCACGCTGCTGGCCGTTCCCATGGCCCCCCTGGTCGGGGCGGCCCTGGCCGGCATCTTCGGCACCAAGTTCGGCGGCAACCACATCGGCCGCAAGATCACGCACTCGCTGACCATCCTCGGCGTGTTCGTCGCCTTCGTCATCTCGGCGCTGACGCTCAAGTCGGTCATCGTCGACGGCGCCCGCTTCAACCAGACCCTCTACGAGTGGATGGTCGTCGGCGGCCTCAAGATGGAAGTCGGCTTCATGGTCGACGGCCTCACCGCGATGATGATGTGCGTCGTGACCTTCGTGTCGCTGATGGTCCACATCTACACCATCGGCTACATGGAAGAAGACGAGGGCTACAACCGCTTCTTCGCGTACATCTCGCTCTTCACCTTCTCCATGCTGATGCTCGTGATGAGCAACAACATGCTGCAGCTGTTCTTCGGCTGGGAAGCGGTGGGCCTGGTGTCGTACCTGCTGATCGGCTTCTGGTTCAACAAGCCGACCGCGATCTTCGCGAACATGAAGGCCTTCCTGGTCAACCGCGTGGGCGACTTCGGCTTCATCCTCGGCATCGGCCTGATCGCGGCCTACGCGGGCACGCTCAACTACACCGAAGCCTTCGCCAAGGCCGGCACGCTCGGCGGCATCACCTTCCCGGGCACCGACTGGATGCTGATCACCGTGATCTGCATCTGCCTGTTCATCGGCGCGATGGGCAAGAGCGCGCAGTTCCCGCTGCACGTGTGGCTGCCCGACTCGATGGAAGGCCCGACCCCGATCTCGGCGCTGATCCACGCGGCGACCATGGTGACGGCCGGCATCTTCATGGTGGCGCGCATGTCGCCGCTGTTCGAGCTGAGCGACACGGCCCTGAGCTTCATCCTCGTGATCGGCGCCATCACCGCGCTGTTCATGGGCTTCCTCGGCATCATCCAGAACGACATCAAGCGCGTGGTGGCGTACTCCACGCTGTCGCAGCTGGGCTACATGACGGTGGCGCTCGGTGCCTCGGCCTACTCGGTCGCGGTGTTCCACCTGATGACCCACGCCTTCTTCAAGGCGCTGCTGTTCCTCGGCGCGGGCTCGGTCATCATCGGCATGCACCACAACCAGGACATCCGCTGGATGGGCGGCGTGCGCAAGTACATGCCGATCACCTGGATCACCTCGCTGCTGGGCTCACTGGCGCTGATCGGCACGCCGCTGTTCTCGGGCTTCTACTCGAAGGACAGCATCATCGAGGCGGTGAAGGAAAGCCACCTGTGGGGCGCGAACTTCGCCTACTACGCGGTGCTGATCGGCGTGTTCGTCACGGCCTTCTATTCGTTCCGCATGTACTTCCTGGTCTTCCACGGCAAGGAACGCTACGACCAGAACCCCGATGCGCACCACGACGACCATCACGCGCACGACGACCACGGCCATGGCCACGGTCACGACGACCACAAGCCGCACGAATCGCCCTGGGTGGTGTGGCTGCCGCTGGTGCTGCTCGCGATCCCCTCGGTGGTCATCGGTTTCCTGACGATCCACCCGATGCTCTACGGCGAGTTCTTCAAGGACGCGATCTTCGTCGACGCGACGAAGCACCACGCCATGAAGGAGCTCGAGGAGGCCTTCCACGGTGCCGGCGCGATGGCGCTGCACGGCCTGCAGACCATGCCGTTCTGGCTGGCGCTCGCGGGCGTGGCGCTCTCGTACTACATGTACATGGTCAACCCGGCGCTGCCGGCCGCGATCAAGCGCGCCTTCGGCCCCGTGTACCGCCTGCTCGAGAACAAGTACTACCTCGACTGGATCAACGAGAACATCATCGCGCGCGGTGCCCGCGCCCTCGGCATGGGCCTGTGGAAGGGCGGCGATCAGGCACTGATCGACGGCGCGGTCGTCAATGGCTCGTGGAAGCTGGTGGGCCGCATCTCGGGCGTGGTCCGCTGGCTGCAGTCGGGCTACATCTATCACTACGCCTTCGCGATGCTGCTCGGGATCTTCGTCCTGATGACGTACTTCGTCTGGTTCAAACGCTAAGCCGCAAAGCGCTGGAGTAAAAGAAAAATGGGTTTGTTGAGCCTTGCCATCTGGGTGCCGATCGCATTCGGTGCCGTGCTGCTGGCGTTCGGTCGCGACGAGCATGCCAAGGGCGTGCGCTGGGTGGCGCTCGTCGGGTCGATCGTGAGCTTCCTGGTCACGCTGCCGCTGATCACGCGGTTCCAGAACGGCACCGCCGCGATGCAGTTCGTGGAGAAGGCGCCCTGGATCGAGCGTTTCAACATCAACTACAACCTGGGCGTCGACGGCCTGTCGGTGTGGTTCGTGCTGCTGACCGCGTTCATCACGATCATCGTGGTGATCTCGGCCTGGGAAGTGATCACCGAGCGCGTCAACCAGTACATGGGCGCGTTCCTGATCCTGTCGGGCCTGATGATCGGCGTGTTCTCGGCCATCGACGGTCTGCTGTTCTACGTCTTCTTCGAAGCCACGCTGATCCCGATGTACCTGATCATCGGCATCTGGGGCGGCCCGAACAAGATCTACGCGGCCTTCAAGTTCTTCCTCTACACGCTGCTCGGCTCGCTCTTGATGCTGGTGGCGCTGATCTACCTGTACAACACCTCGGGCGGCAGCTTCGACATCCTCGCCTGGCACAAGCTGCCGCTGAGCGGCCACGCCCAGACGCTGCTGTTCTTCGCCTTCTTCGCGGCCTTCGCGGTCAAGGTGCCGATGTGGCCGGTCCACACCTGGCTGCCCGACGTGCACGTCGAGGCCCCGACCGGCGGCTCCGCCGTGCTGGCCGCGATCATGCTGAAGCTCGGTGCCTACGGTTTCCTGCGCTTCTCGATGCCGATCGCACCCGATGCCGCGCACGAATGGGCCTGGCTCATGATCGCGCTGTCGCTGATCGCCGTGATCTACGTCGGCCTGGTCGCGATGGTGCAGCAGGACATGAAGAAGCTGGTGGCCTATTCGTCGGTCGCCCACATGGGCTTCGTGACGCTCGGCTTCTTCATCTTCAACGAACTCGGCGTGGCCGGCGGCATCGTGCAGATGATCGCCCACGGCTTCGTGTCGGGCGCCATGTTCCTCGGCATCGGCGTGCTCTACGACCGCGTGCATTCGCGCCAGATCGCGGACTACGGCGGCGTGGTCAACACCATGCCCAAGTTCGCCGCCTTCATGCTGCTGTTCGCGATGGCCAACTGCGGCCTGCCGGGCACCGCCGGTTTCGTCGGCGAGTGGATGGTGATCCTGGGCGCGGTCAAGGCCAACTTCTGGATCGGCCTGGCCTCGGCCACCGCGCTGATCTTCGGCGCCGCCTACACCCTGTGGATGTACAAACGCGTCTACCTCGGCCCGGTCGGCAACGACCACGTGAAGGAACTCAGCGACATCAATGCGCGCGAATTCCTGATGCTGGCGCTGCTGGCGATCGCGGTGCTGTGGATGGGCCTGTTCCCCAAGCCCTTCACCGACGTGATGGATGCCTCCGTGACCCAGCTGCTGCGTCATGTGGCGGTGTCGAAGATCCCCTCCTGATGGCTGGCTGAAGAAGAGAACGAGATGATTGACAAACTCAGCTGGGTCACGATCTACCCTGAAATCGTGTTGCTGGTCATGGCCTGCATCATCGCGCTGGTCGACCTGTCGGACACCAGCGCGCGCCGCACCCGTACCTACGTCCTGACCCTGATCACGCTGGCCGTGGTGGCCGCGATGACCGGCATGGCCGCGAGCGAGGGCAAGGCCATCTACGGCTTCGGCAACATGGTCGTGAGCGACCCGATGGGCAACTGGCTCAAGTGCTTCGCCTCGCTGGCGCTGATGGTCACGCTGGTCTACGGCCGTCCCTACGCGGCCGACCGCGACATGCTGCGCGGCGGCGAGATGTTCACGCTGGGCATGTTCGCGCTGCTGGGCATGTTCGTGATGATCTCGGGCAGCAACTTCCTGCTGATCTACCTCGGCCTCGAACTGCTGACGCTCTCGAGCTACGCGCTGGTGGCGCTGCGCCGCGACAACGCGGTCGCCAGCGAAGCCGCCATGAAGTACTTCGTGCTCGGCGCCATGGCCAGCGGCTTCCTGCTCTACGGCCTGTCGATGATGTACGGCGCCACCGGTTCGCTCGACGTGAACGAGGTGTTCAAGGCGATCGCGAGCGGCAAGGTCAACCACCAGGTGCTGGTGTTCGGCCTCGTGTTCATCGTGGCCGGTCTGGCGTTCAAGGTCGGCGCCGCCCCGTTCCACATGTGGGTGCCCGACGTCTACCAGGGCGCGCCCACGGCGATCACGCTGATGATCGGCGCCGCGCCCGAACTCGCGGCCTTCGCGATCATCATCCGCCTGCTGGTCGAAGGCCTGCTGCCGCTGGCGATCGACTGGCAGCAGATGCTGGCGGTGCTGGCCATCGCCTCGCTGGTGGTCGGCAACCTGGCCGCCATTGCGCAGACCAACCTCAAGCGCATGCTGGCCTACTCGACCATCTCGCAGATGGGCTTCGTGCTGCTCGGCCTGGTGGCGGGCGTGGTCAACGGCAATACCTACAACGCCCAGTTCGCCTACAGCGCCTCGATGTTCTACATCGTGACCTACGTGCTCACGACCCTGGCGAGCTTCGGCACCATCCTGCTGCTGGCGCGCGAAGGCTTCGAGAGCGAGGAGATCACCGATCTGGCCGGCCTCAACCAGCGCAGCCCGCTGTATGCCGGCGTGATGGCGATCACCATGTTCTCGCTCGCGGGCATCCCGCCGCTGGTCGGCTTCTACGCCAAGCTGGCGGTGCTGCAGGCGCTGATCGCCTCGGGCCAGGCCCTCTACATCGGCCTCGCCGTGTTCGCGGTGCTGATGTCGCTGGTCGGTGCCTTCTACTACCTGCGCGTGGTCAAGGTCATGTACTTCGACGCACCGGTCACGGCCAGCACCGTGTCGGCGCCGCGCGACGTGCGCACCGTGCTCACGATCAACGGTGCGCTGATCCTGATCCTCGGCATCGTGCCGGGCGGCCTGATGACGTTGTGCGCCAAGGCCATCGTCGCCACGCTGGCGAACTGACGCGCCGCGCGCCAGGGCCCGCACAAGGTGTCGCAGACGGCTTCGGTCTGGGTGGTGTTGCTGCTGGCCCTGCTGGCGGCCAACCTGCCGTTCGTCAACGAGCGGCTCTTCGGCGCCGTGGCGATCGGCGCGCGCAAGACGCTCGCCGTGCGCTTCGGCGAGCTGGTGGTGCTGTACTTCCTGGCCGGCGGCATCGGCCTGCTGTTCGAGCGCAGGGCAGGGCAGATCGCCGCGCAGGGCTGGGAGTTCTATGCGGTGACCGGCGCGCTGTTCATCGTGCTGGCCTTCCCGGGCTTCACGTGGCGCTACCTGATGAAGCATCGGCACTGAGGCCGCCATTCACACGATCACGGAGCGCACCATGACCACCAGCACCCCCGCGGACGCGCACCTGCGCGAAGAACTCACCTCGCGCGAATCGCTCGCCAAGGGCAACTTCCTCGAAGTCCGCCGCGACACCGTGAAGCTGCCCGATGGCCACAGCGCCACGCGCGAATACGTCGTGCATCCGGGGGCCGTGGTGGTGATTCCGCTGCTCGACGATGGCCGCGTGGTGCTCGAGCGCCAGTTCCGCTACCCGGTGGGCCAGGTGATGATCGAATTCCCCGCGGGCAAGCTCGACGCGGGCGAGGATCCGCTGGTCTGCGGCCAGCGCGAACTGCTCGAGGAAACCGGCTACCGCGCGCGCGAATGGGCGCGTGCCGGCGCGATGCACCTGGCCGTGGGCTATTCGACCGAAATCATCCACATCTACTTCGCGCGCGGACTCTCGCTCGGCGAGCGGCAGCTCGACCACGGCGAGTTCCTCGACGTGTTCACCGCCACGCCCGACGAACTGCTGGGCTGGTGCCGCGACGGCTCGGTCACCGACGCCAAGACCCTGGCCTGCGCGCTGTGGCTGCAGAACACGGGTTCGGGTGCATGGGCTCTCGACTGGCAGGGCGACTCGGCCCGGGGATAATCGCGCGCATGAAGGTCCTCGATCTCCAATGCGCGCACGGCCACGGCTTCGAAGGCTGGTTCGGGTCCAATGAGGACTTCGAGAGCCAGCTCGCGCGCGGACTGGTCGAGTGCCCGGTCTGCGCCGACACCGCGATCGTCAAGCTGCTGAGCGCGCCGCGCCTGAACCTGGGCAACGCGAAGGCGCCCGAGTCCGAGCGTTCGAACGCCGGCGCTCCCGCACCGGCCTCCGCGAACCTGCCGGCCGAGATGTCGCCCGAGGCGCGCTGGATGCGTGCCGTGCGCGAGGTGCTGGCCAAGACCGAGGACGTCGGCGACCGCTTCGCCGACGAGGCCCGCAAGATGCACTATGGCGAGACCAAGGAGCGCGGCATCCGCGGCCAGGCGACGCCCGAACAGACCGAGGCGCTGCTCGACGAGGGCATCGCGGTGATGCCGCTGCCGATCCCGGCGGGCCTCAAGGAAACCCTGCAATAGCCCCCGAAGGTCGGGCCACACCAGAAACAAGAAAGGAGAGCCCAGGCTCTCCTTTTCCTTTTCCTTTTCCGAATTCCTTCTGCGACTTCTGCGAAACCTTCGCGTCTTCCGCGTTCGGTCCCCGATCCCGATCAGCTGGTGAACTGCAGCGCCGCCAGTCGCGCATAGACCCCGCCCTGCGCCACCAGCGCCGCATGCGTGCCCTGTTCGACGATACCGCCATGGTCGAGCACCACGATGCGGTCGGCCTTCTGCACGGTGGCCAGCCGGTGCGCGATCACCAGCGTCGTGCGGCCTTCCATCGCCGACTCGAGCGCGGCCTGCACCATGCGTTCGCTTTCGGCGTCGAGCGCGCTCGTGGCCTCGTCGAGCAGCAGCAGCGGGGGATTCTTGAGCATGGCGCGCGCGATCGCGATGCGCTGGCGCTGGCCGCCCGACAGCCGCACGCCGCGTTCGCCGAGGAAGGTGTCGTAGCCCTGCGGCAGGGCCTGCAGGAAGTCGTGCGCGAAGGCGGCGCGCGCGGCGGCATGCACCTCCTCGACGCTGGCCTCGGGTCGGCCGTAGCGGATGTTCTCGAGCGCGCTGGCCGAGAAGATCACGGCATCTTGCGGCACCAGGCCGATGCGCGTGCGCAGGTCGTGCAGCGCCAGCGAGGACAGCGGCGCGTCGTCGAGCAGCAGCTGGCCCGACTGTGGGTCGTAGTAGCGCAGCAGCAGCTGGAACACGGTGCTCTTGCCGGCGCCGCTCGAGCCGACCAGCGCCACCGTCTCGCCCGGCGTCACGGCCAGCGAGAAGTCGCGCAGCGCCGGCGTCCCGGGCCGCGAGGGGTAGTGGAAGCTGATCCGGTCGAACACGATCGCGCTGCCCGCGGCGGGCACGGGCGAGCGCACCGGCGCGGCCGGCGAGACGATGGCCGCGGGCGCGTGCAGCAGCTCCATCAACCGCTCGGTGGCGCCGGCGGCGCGCAGCAGGTCGCCGTAGACCTCGCCGAGCACCGCGGTGGCGCTCGCGAGGATCGCCACGTAGACCACGGTCTGGCCCAGGTGGCCGGCCGTGATGTCGCCGCGCAGCACCGCCTGCGTGCCCTGGTACAGGCCCCACAGCAGCGCCGCCGAGGTCGCGATGATGATGAAGGCGACCAGCACCGAGCGCGCCTTGGTGCGGCGCACGGCGGTGCGGAAGGCGTTCTCGGTCGAGCCTTCGAAGCGGCCGGCCTCGCGGTCCTCGGCGGTGTAGCTCTGCACCACGGGGATCGCGTTCAGCACCTCGGCCGCGATCGCGCTCGAGTCGGCCACGCGGTCCTGGCTGGCGCGCGACAGCCGGCGCACGCGGCGGCCGAACCACATGCTCGGCAGCACCACCACCACCAGCAGGCCGAGCACCTGCACCATCACGTAGGGATTGGTCCAGACCAGCATCGCGAGCGCGCCCACGCCCATCACCGCGTTGCGCAGGCCCATGCTCAGCGAGGAGCCGACCACCGTCTGCACCAGCGTCGTGTCGGCCGTCAGGCGCGACAGCACCTCGCCGGTCTGGGTGGTCTCGAAGAACACCGGGCTCTGGCGCAGCACCCGGCTGTAGACCGCGTTGCGCAGGTCGGCCGTGACGCGCTCGCCGAGCCAGCTCACCGTGTAGAAGCGGGCCGCCGAGAACAGCCCGAGCGCGACCGCGACCGCGAACAGGGCGCCGAAATGCTCGCGCAGCGCCATCGTCTGCGCGCCCTTGTCGGGGTTGACCAGGCCGCCGTCGATCAGGCTGCGCAGGGCGATCGGGAACACCAGCGTCGTGACCGCCGCCATGACCAGGAACACGGCCGCCAGGGTGATCTGCACACGGTAGGGATGAAGAAAAGGGCCCAGTCCCGACAGCGATCGGGGCGAGCCCTTGGCCGTGGAGGCCGGCGAGGGGGAGGAAGCCATGGGCCGCGATTCTAGCGAGTCGCGAGAGAACCTTTGCCTTCACAAAGGTCGCCTTGACAATAATTGCCATGGCAGCTAATATTCGAGCCATGAACGATGCCACTGCTCCCGATGACGCTCCGGTTTCGCCGGACGAGGTGCGCCGTGCGCCCGATTTCTACCGGGCGGAGTCGTATTCGACCGAGGAAAGCATCGGCTACCTGATGCGCCGGATCGTCACCACGGTGGCGCAGTCGGTGGAAACCCGCATGTGCGAGCCCGGCAGTCCGACCTATCCGCAGTGGGTGCCGCTCTACAAGCTGCACATCGGCGCGGCCACCACGGTGGCCGAACTGGCGCGCGCCTGCGAGCTCGACACCGGCGCCATGACGCGGCTGCTCGACCGGCTCGAGGCCAAGGGCCTGTGCCGGCGCGTGCGTTCGCTCGAGGACCGGCGCGTGGTCAACATCGAGCTCACCGACGAAGGCCGCGCGGCCGCCAAGGAAGTGCCCCACGTCCTGAGCCGCGTGCAGAACGAATTGCTGGCGGACTTCACCGCCGATGAATGGGGGCAGCTCAAGTCCTACTTGCGCCGCATCCTCGACAACGCACAGGCCCTCGCGGCCCGTGGAGGAAAAAATGACTGATTCATTCGCCGCGCGCGCCCTGCGCCGCACTCCCGTCATGGTCGCCGCGCTGCTGGTGGTCGCGCTCGCCGGCTGCGCCGACATGGCCGGCATCGGCGGCCATGCCAAGCTGCGCGATGCCGGCTCGCTGGGTATCGCCTCGGCCGACAAGGCCGCCGCTCCCGCCCTCGACAGCCAATGGTGGCTGGCCTTCGGCGATGCGCAGCTCAACGGCCTGGTCGACCAGGCGGTGGCCGGCAACCCCAACCTGCAGGTCGCGCAGGCCCGCCTCGCGCGCGCGCAGGCCAATGCCGACGTCGCGGGCGCGGCGCTCAAGCCCAAGGTCGGGCTCGACTTCAATGGCACGCGCCAGAAGTTCAACACCAACTACATCTATCCCGAACCGCTGGGTGGCTCGATCCAGAACGTCGGCCTGCTGCAGCTCGGCGCGAGCTGGGAGCTCGACTTCTTCGGCAAGAACCGCACCGCGCTCGATGCCGCGATCGGCGCCGCCAATGCCGCCGCCGCCGATGCCGACGCGGCCCGCGTGCTGCTCGCGAGCAACGTGGCGCGCAGCTACTTCCAGTGGGCGCGCCTCAATGACCAGCTCGCGGTGGCGCAGCGCACGCTGGCACAGCGCGACGAAACCCTGAAGCTGGTGCGCGACCGCGTCTCGGCCGGCCTCGACACCCGGCTCGAACTGCGCCAGAGCGAAGGCGGCCTGCCCGAGGCGCGTCAGCAGATCGAGGCGCTCGACGAGCAGATCGCGATCGCCAAGCACGCGCTCGACGCGCTCGTGGGCCAGCCCGGCGCGAGCGACGCCCTCAAGCCGCCGCTGATCGCGAGCGTCAAGCCGATCGTGCTGCAGCCGAACATCCCGGCCGACCTGCTGGGCCGCCGCGCCGACATCGCGGCCGCGCGCTGGCGCGTCGAGGCCGCCACCAGCGACGTGGCCAATGCCAAGACCCTGTTCTATCCCAACGTCAACCTCACGGCCTTCGTCGGCTTCCAGAGCCTGGGCTTCGGCAAGCTCCTGAAGTCGGGCAGCGAGCAGTGGGGCGTGGGCCCGGCGATCCACCTGCCGATCTTCGAGGGCGGCCAGCTGCGTGCCAACCTGCGCGGCAAGTCGGCCGACCTCGATGCCGCGGTCGAGAGCTACAACGCCACCGTGATCGACGCCGTGCGCGACGCCGCCGACCAGGTCACCAGCATCCAGTCGATCGCGCGCCAGCAGGCCGAGCAGCGCGCCGCGCAGACGGCCGCCGAAGGCGCCTACGACATCGCCGTGCAGCGCTACCGCGCGGGCCTCGGCAACTATCTCAACGTGCTGACCGCCGAGACCTCGGTGCTGGCCCAGCGCCGGCTCGCCGTCGACCTCGCCGCGCGCGCGCTCGACACCCAGGTCGCGCTGGCGCGTGCGCTCGGCGGCGGCTGGCAGCCCCCGTCGAACACCGCGAGCGCCGCCTCCGGCGCCACCACCACGGCATCCGCGACCCCGTCGGCTGCGACCCACTGAATCTCTCTTTCGAATCCGGAAAGACCATCATGAGCGACAACAACACACAGACCACCGCTGCTCCTTCCTCCGCCGCGGTCCCCGAAGCAGGCAACGGCAAGCGCCGCCGCGCCCTCACCGCGCTCACCGTCGCGGTGGTCGTGGTCGGCGGCGGCTGGGGCCTCTACGAATGGCTGGTGGCCAGCCACTACGAGGACACCGACAACGCCTACGTGCAGGGCAACGTGATCCAGATCACGCCGCAGATCGGCGGCACCGTGATGGCGATCAACGCCGACGACACCGACTACGTGAAGGCCGGCCAGCCGCTGGTGCAGCTCGACCCGGCCGATGCCAAGGTCGCGCTCGAGCAGGCCGAGGCCGCGCTCGCGCAGACCGTGCGCCAGACCCGCACGCTGTACGCCAACAACGGCTCGCTGGCCGCGCAGGTCACGCTGCGCCAGAGCGACATCGTCAAGGCCCAGAGCGACATCGCCAAGGCCCAGGACGACCTGCAGCGCCGCCGCGCGCTGTCGGGCAACGGCGCGGTGTCCAAGGAAGAACTCAACCATGCCGAGACCACGCTCGCCAACGCGAAGAGCGCGCTGGCCGCGGCGCAGGCCGGCGTGATCGCCGCGCGCGAGCAGCTCGCCAGCAACCAGTCGCTGACCGAAGGCACCAGCGTGGCCGAGCACCCGAGCGTGCTGGCCGCCGCCGCCAAGGTGCGCGAGGCCTACCTGGCCACGCAGCGCGTCGCCATGCCCGCGCCGGTCGACGGCTACGTCGCCAAGCGCACCGTGCAGCTCGGCCAGCGCGTCGCGGCCGGCACGCCGATGATGTCGATCGTGCCGCTCAACCAGCTGTGGGTCGACGCCAACTTCAAGGAAGTGCAGCTGCGCAACATCCGCATCGACCAGCCGGTGAAGCTCACCGCCGACGTCTACGGCAAGAAGGTCGAGTACACGGGCAAGGTCGCCGGCCTGGGCGTGGGCACCGGCAGCGCCTTCGCGCTGCTGCCCGCGCAGAACGCCACCGGCAACTGGATCAAGGTGGTGCAACGCGTGCCGGTGCGCATCGCGCTGGACGCCGAGCAGCTCAAGGCCAACCCGCTGCGCATCGGCCTGTCGATGGACGTCGAGGTCGACATCACGCAGAAGGGCGGCAAGATGCTCGCCGATGCGCCGCGCGCCACCGCGCTCACGCAGACGCAGGTCTACAGCCAGCTCGACCGCGGCGCCGATGCCGAGGTCGACCGCATCGTGGCCGCCAACCTCGGCAACAGCCCGGCCGCGAAGGCGGTGCACGTGCCCTCGGTGCCGGCGAGTCCCGCCGCGCCCGCGATGTCGCCGGCCTCGGCCGCGCAGATCCCCGCGCAGGGCCAACGGGGTTGATCGCCACGGCATTGCCGTTGCGACCGCTCTCCCTCCACACGTCGCGCTGAAACCATGGCCACCGCCGCCGCTCCAGCCTACGTACCGCCGCCTCCGCTCGAGGGCTCCGCCCGCGTGTGGGGGACGATTGCGCTTTCGGCCGCCACCTTCATGAACGTGCTCGACTCGTCGATCGCGAACGTGTCGCTGCCGGCGATCTCGGGCGACCTCGGCGTGAGCACCACGCAGGGCACCTGGGTCATCACCAGCTTCGCGGTGGCCAACGCCATCGCGGTGCCGCTCACCGGCTTCATGACGCAGCGCTTCGGCCAGGTCCGCCTGTTCATGGCGAGCGTGATCCTGTTCATGGTCAGCTCGCTGCTGTGCGGGCTGGCGCCGAACATGACGACCCTGATCGCCTTCCGCGCGCTGCAGGGCTTCGTCGCCGGCCCCATGATCCCGCTGTCGCAGACGCTGCTGCTGTCGAGCTATCCGCGCGCCAAGGCCGGCCTCGCGATGGCCATGTGGTCGATGACCACGCTGGTCGCGCCGGTGATGGGGCCGCTGCTCGGCGGCTGGATCACCGACAACATCTCCTGGCCCTGGATCTTCTACATCAACATCCCGGTGGGCATCGTCGCCGCGGCCATCACCTGGGTGCTGTACCGCAAGCGCGAGAGCATCACGCGCAAGGTGCCGATCGACGCCATCGGCCTCGCGCTGCTGGTGATCTGGGTCGGCGCGCTGCAGCTCATGCTCGACAAGGGCAAGGAGCTCGACTGGTTCCACTCGGCGCAGATCGTCACCCTCGCGGTGGTGGCCGTGGTCGGCTTCGCGTTCTTCCTGATCTGGGAGCTGACCGACAAGCACCCGGTGGTCGACCTGTCGCTGTTCAAGCGCCGCAACTTCTGGTCGGGCGCGGTCGCCACCGCGGTGGCCTACGGCCTGTTCTTCGGCAACGTGGTGCTGCTGCCGCTGTGGCTGCAGCAGTGGATGGGCTACACCGCGACCCAGGCCGGCATGGTGATGGCGCCGGTGGGGCTGCTGGCGATCTTCCTGTCGCCGGTGGTGGGCCTGACCATCGCCAAGGTCGACCCGCGCCGCTACGCCACCTTCTCGTTCCTGGTGTTCGCGCTGGTGCTGTGGATGCGGTCGAACTTCAACACCCAGGCCGACTTCGGGACCATCATGATCCCGACCTTCATCCAGGGCATCGCGATGGCGTTCTTCTTCATCCCGCTGGTGACGGTCACGCTCTCGGGCCTCTCGCCCGACCGCATCCCGGCCGCCTCGGGCCTGTCGAACTTCCTGCGCATCACGGCCGGCGCCATGGGCACCTCGATCGCCACCACGCTGTGGGAGAACCGCGCGACGCTGCACCATGCGCAGCTCGCGGAGTCGATCAACCAGGGCAATGCCGCGGCCACCAGCGCGATGTCGGGCCTCGCGAGCAACGGCTTCAGCACCGAGCAGGTGATGGGCCAGATCAACCGCCTGGTCGACCAGCAGTCCTTCATGCTGGCCTCGAACGACATCTTCTATGCATCGGCGGTGCTGTTCCTGCTGCTGATTCCGCTGGTGTGGTTCGCGCGGCCGCAGTCGGGCGGCGCGGGCAGCGACGCGGCGGCCGGCGCGCACTGAGTCCGCGCTCACCGCATCTCCCATCGACCCCCGGGTTTCGCAAGAGGCCCGGGGGTTTTCGTTCGCATACAGTCGCGCGCATGGATCAGTTCGCCGCCTTGAAGGCATTTCGCGCGGTGGTCGAGGCCGGCGGCTTCACGGCCGCGGCCGAGGCCATGGATGTCTCGCACACCGTCGTCTCGCGCCAGGTCAAGCAGCTCGAGGCCGCGCTCGGCGTGCAATTGCTCAACCGCACCACGCGCCGCTTCGCGCTCACCGAGGCCGGCCAGACCTACTACCAGCACAGCCGCCAGATCCTCGACCAGCTCGAGGCCGCGGCGCTGGCCGTCGCGCGGCACCAGGTCGAGCCCACGGGCCTGCTGCGCATCAACGCGCCGATGTCCTTCGGGCTCGAGGCGCTCGCGCAATGGCTGCCGGCTTTTCTCGAAGCGCATCCGCAGCTCAAGGTCGACCTGGTGTGCAACGACCGCTTCGTCGACCTGATCGAGGAGGGCTTCGACGTGGGCCTGCGGCTGGCCTATGCGCTGTCGGACTCGACGCTGGTCGTCAAGCGGCTCGCGAGCTTCGAGGAGTGGTGGGTGGCCTCGCCCGATTACCTGCGGCGGCGCGGCACGCCGGTCGTGCCCGCCGACCTCGCGGCGCACGAGTGCCTCAACTATTCGCTCGCGGGCAAGGCAGGGCAGCCGAGCTTCACCGCGCGCGACGGCGGCGTGCACACGGTCGAGGTCGGCGGCCGGCTGCAGGCCAACAGCGGCATCGTGCTGCGCACGGCCGCGCTGGCCGGCACCGGGCTCGCGCTCTCGCCGGCCTTTCTCCTGCGCGACCACCTCGCGCGCGGCGAACTGGTGCGCGTGCTGCCGGACTTCGGCCAGCCGGCGTTGAACCTCTACGCGCTCTATCCGCAGAACCGGCACCTGTCGCCCAAGGTGCGCGCCTTCGTCGATTTCGCGGCGGCGCGTTACGACGCCGGCTGATCGAGCAGCGCCAGCAGTTCGTCGGTCGAGCGCACCTCGGCCACCACGTCCGACACGCCACGCAGCGCCGCGCGATGCAGTTCGCGATGGCCGAGCACGCCGCCGTCCTCCAGGTCGAGGTCGCGCGTCGCGCAGGCATCGCCCGCGATCAGGTTCTGGTAGCCGCGCGGCGCGGCATCGAAGGCGGTGGCCGACACGCACATGTGGGTCATGAGTCCGGTGAGGATCAAGGTGCGGATGCCGCGTGCCTGCAGCTCGGCATCGAGCGAGGTGCCCGCGAAGGCGCTCGGCGTCGCCTTCGTCAGCACCGCGTGCCGCGCGTCGGGGCGCAGCTCGGAATGGATGTCGAAGGCCGCGCTGCCCTGCGCGAAGATCGGGCTGTCCGCGGGCGCGAGGTGCTGCACATGGAACACCGGCATCGCGTGCCGGTCCGCCGCCTCGATCAGCCGCCGCGCCTGGCGCAGCGCGGGCAAGCCATCGGGGATCGGCATGCGCCCATCGAAGTACTCGTTCTGGAAATCGATCGCGATCAGCGCCGTGGTGGCGGGATCGAGGCGGGTGGTCGGCTGTGCGCCGGTGAGCGTGCGGATGCTGGGATGCTGCATGGTCTTCTCTGGATGACGGAGGAAGACCGAAGCGTACGAAGCATCGGTGTGCCGCTGTAGTGGCGTGGCCGCACAAGACTTGTGCGGATTTCGCGGGGACGGCGCGCGGTCCGAAGCCACCCGGCTGCCGCCGATGGACCGTGCGCGATGCCGATGCGATGTAGCGCGGAAGTGCGCGTGAAAACGCGGCCATCGCACGAGCCCAGGCCGTGGCGGTTCGCATGCTTTGTCGTCGCGACGACAGTGTGCGAATCGCATGCGTGCCGCGGCGGTCTCACCGTTCGAGAAGGTTGCACTGCAGCATAGGCATTTGCCCCAGTATGCAAGCGAGAGGCGCCCCCCAACAATCGGTCCGCGCTCGATGGTGGCGCTGTGAGAACAAACGCATGACAGACTTTTTCGGTCACTACCCGGGCGGCTTCGCGAGATGAGCGACGTCATTCTCGAAACACGCCAGCTCACCAAGGAATTCAAGGGTTTCACCGCGGTCAGC
>NZ_JBMDKG010000061.1:0-51225 GCF_057809595.1 Variovorax sp. FG153 | reverse complement strand
TTTCTCTTGGCGAGACAAGAGAAAGTGACTCGCCCGCCGGGGCGAGACCCGGCCTACTGCCTAAAAAAGACCATTACCCCTCGATCTTCCCCAACCGAGACTCCTTCAACCGAGAAGGTGCCAACGCCCCAGCCGACTCCAAGATCGGATAAGCAATGGAACAGATATGCGAATTGATCCGCTTCAAATCGCTGATCAGATCGATATGCAATGAACTGGTCTCGATGCTCAACGTCGTCCGATCCGACAACCGATCCAGGTGCGTCGTCGCGTAGGCCCGCTCCAGATCCCGAAACCGAGCCTTCTCCTCGAGCAGCTTCTGCGCATCCCGAACATTCCCGTTCAGGAACACGCTCATCGACAGCCGCAGATTCGCCACCAGCCGCCCGTGCAGCTCGACGATCTCCGCCATCCCCGCTTCCGAGAAGTTGCGCTGCGGCTTGATCTTCTTGTCCTCCACGTCCTGGATCACCCGCTCGATGATGTCGCCGATCTGCTCCATGTTGATCGTGAAGCTGATGATGTCGGTCCAGCGCCGGCTCTCCTCCTCGCCGAGGGCCTCGCGCGAGATGCGCGTCATGTAGTACTTGATCGCCGAATAGAGCTCGTCCACCGTGTCGTCGAGCTGGCGCAGCTCCTGCGCCAGCTTGAGGTCGTTGCGGCGGATCACGTCGAGCACGCCGATCAGCATCGTCTCCACGATGTCGGCCTGGTGCAGCGCCTCGCGCGCGGCATTGGAGATCGCGAGCGTCGGCGTCGACAGCGCCGAGGGATCGAGGTGGTGCGGCCGCAGCGAAGCCGCCGAGGGCGCGGGCTCGGGCAGCATGCGCGTCACCAGCTTCGCCACCGTCTGCGTGAGGCCGATGAAGCCGATGCTGATCACGATGTTGAAGGCCAGGTGGAACAGCACCACGCCATGCGTGGGCGTGGGCAGTTGCGGCTGCACGTAGCGCAGCCAGAGGCCGACGAAGGGCGCGACCACCGCCACGCCCAGGG
This sequence comes from Variovorax sp. FG153, assembly GCF_057809595.1. Classification (NCBI taxonomy): domain Bacteria; kingdom Pseudomonadati; phylum Pseudomonadota; class Betaproteobacteria; order Burkholderiales; family Comamonadaceae; genus Variovorax; species Variovorax sp. FG153. The sequence continues at coordinate 50,229 of NZ_JBMDKG010000061.1, read as the reverse complement.
CCTTGAACAGCAGGTTGCCGATGGTCACCTGGCGCACGGGGATCGCCGACTTGGCGGTGGTCAGCACCGCGAGCAGGCCGCTGCCGAGGTTGGCGCCGAGCACCAGGCCGAGCGCCACGTCGAGCGGCACCACGTTCGAATTGGCCATGGTCGCCACCAGCAGCACCACCGCGAGGCTCGAGTACGAGGCGATCGCGAGCACGGAGCCGATGGTGATCTCGAGCAGCACGTCGCTGTTGAGCGAGGCCAGCACCGCGCGCACCGCCTGCGAGGAGAACAGCGGCTCGGTGGCTTCGACCACCAGCTGGAGGGCCAGGAGCATCAGGCCCAGGCCGATGAAGACGCGGCCGATGCGGCCCGCCACGCTGGCCGGGCGGCTGATGAACAGCACCACGCCCACGAAGATGAACATCGGCGAGAGCCAGGACAGGTCGGCGGAGAACAGCACCGAGATCAGCGCCGTGCCCACGTCGGCGCCGCGCATCACCGCCAGCGCCGCGGGCAGGGTGATCAGGCCCTGGCCGACGAAGGAGGAGGTCATCAGCGAGGTGGCGGTGCTTGATTGCACGAGGGCCGTGACGCCGATGCCCGAGAGGGCGGCCGTGAATCGGTTGCGCATGCTCTGCACGAGGATCTTGCGCAGGTTGGCGCCGAACACGCGAAGAACGCCGGTGCGCACGAGGTGCGTGCCCCACACCAGCAGGGCGACGGCCGCCAGCAGGTTCAGAAGATGCTTCATGGGTGTCGGGCTTGATCCTTTCTTTTCGTTCTGTTTCGGTTTTGCGTCGACCCCCCATTCTCCACATGTGGCCGGAGCAGGCCAGCCTGGGTCCTAGTCGATCAACGCGCCGTTGTCGTGGAAGGGATACGGCCCCTCGAAATGCCCGGAGGCCGCGAGGTGCGTGACCAGCCGGCCGGTCGTGGGCGACCAGGCATGCACGCGGAAGCCCGGAGGCTCGAGCGTCCAGGCCGAGGCCGCGTCGGGCGCGAGGTCGAGGCAGACCTGGTGCGCGGGCGCGGGCGCGGTCGAGGCCAGGGTGCCGCCGAAGCGCACGTCGATGGCGCGGTGCAGGTGGCCGCAGATCACGCGTTCCACATTGGAATGACGCGCGATCAGGGCCTCGAGTTCCGCGGCGCCCTCGAGCAGGCCGATCTCGTCCATGTGGCCGATCAGGGTCTGGAACGGCGGATGGTGCATCGCGACCACCACCGGCTCGCGCCGGCTCTCGCCGAGCCGGGCCTCGAGCCAGGCCAGCCGCTTCTCGCACAGCGCGCCACGGCTGGCGCCGGGCACCACGGTGTCGAGCGCGATCAGCCGCAGCGGCCCGACGTTCAACGCGTACTGCACGAAGCCGTCGCTGTCGCCGCCGTCGCCGAGGTAGGCGTGGCCGGGGAAGCTGCGGCGCAGCTGGTCGCGGTCGTCGTGGTTGCCGGGCATCAGGTGGACGGGGATGCCCCGCGCCTCGAGCGGGGCCAGCAGGCGCGCGAGGTGCTCGTACTCGGCGGCGCGGCCGAAGTCGGTGAGGTCGCCGGTGATGACCACCGCGTCGGGCGCCTGCCGCAGCGCGAGCACCGACTGCACCGCGCGCTCGAGGTAGGGCGCGGTGTCGATGCGGCCATAGGCCAGCCGGCCCGGCTCGCGGATGTGCAGGTCGGTGAGCTGGACCAGGAAGGTGTCGTGGGTCGTGGCGGTCATGCGCGGGTGTCCTGCGGGCTCATCAATCGGTCGGGGTGGATGCGAAGGGCGACGGCATCGCCGATGCCGTAGGGCGTGTCGCGCGCGGTGTCGGCCAAGAGCATCCGTGGCTGGTCGGCCACGCGCAGCTGCAGCTGCACGCGGTCGCCGAGGAAGGTGCGGCGCTCGACCGTGGCGGTGCCCCAGCCGGGCCGCGCGGGCTGCGCGGGGCCGACCTCGATGTCCTCGGGGCGCACCAGCAGCATCGCGCGGTCGCGCCAGGCGCCGGGGCAGGGCAGGGCGCTGCCGCCGAGCCGCACGACATCGTCGCGCAGCGCCTCGGGCGCGCGCTCGAGCCGGTTCACGCGGCCGAGGAACTCGGCCACGAAAGGATGGGCGGGCGCGCGGTAGAGGTCCTCGCCGCGGCCCACCTGCACGATGCGGCCGGCCTGCATCACGGCGAGCCGGTCGGCGATGGCCAGCGCCTCCTGCTGGTCGTGCGTGACGTGCACGGCGGTGATGTGCAGCCGCCGCAGCAGCTCGGCGAGCTCGTCGCGCAGCGACTCCTTGAGCTTGGCGTCGAGCGCGGCCAGCGGCTCGTCGAGCAGCAGCACGCGCGGGCGCACCGCCACCGCGCGCGCGAGTGCCACGCGCTGGCGCTGGCCGCCCGAGAGCTCGGCCGGGCGCTTGTTCTCGAGGCCGCCCAGGCGCACCAGGTCGACCAGCTCGCCGACGGCGCGCTGCTCCTCGGCCGGCGCCACGCCGCGGATGCGCAGGCCGTAGCCGATGTTGGCCGCCACCGTCATCTGCGGGAACAGCGCGTAGCTCTGGGACACCATGCCCACGCCGCGCTGCTCGACCGGGCGCTGCGTCACGTCCTGGCCGCCGAAGGCGATGCGGCTGCCGGCATCGGGCGTTTCCAGGCCCGCGATCAGCCGCAGCAGCGTGGTCTTGCCGCAGCCCGAGGGGCCGAGCAGCGCCAGCACCTCGCCGGCCTCCACCTGGAGGTCGGTGGGCTGCAGGCCGCGCGTGCCGTCGGCATAGGTCTTGGCGCAGCGGGCGATGTCGATGGGGACGCGTTCAAGTTCCATGGCGTTTCTGGATCAGGTGGGCGAGGTATTGCAGGCCCCACAGCACGGGGAGGATGACGGCGAAGAAGACCAGCGTGTAGGCCGAGCCGATCTCGATGCGCATCGAGGCATAGCTGTCGGCCAGGCCCACGGGCAGGGTGCGCGTGAGCGGGGTGTGCAGCATCCAGGTGAGGTTGAACTCGCCGACCGAGAGCGTGAACACCATCAGGCTGCCGGCCACGATGGCGGGGAACACGGCCGGCACCAGGATGCCCATGAAGCGCTGGCGAAAGCTCGCGCCCAGCGTGCGCGCGGCCTCCTCGAGCGCGAGCAGCTCGTGGCGCTGGAAGGCCGAGCTCACGGTGCGCACCATGAAGGGCAGCGTGAACACGACGTGGCCGACCAGGATGAAGGCGAAGCTCTGGCGGAAGGCCGTGAGCTGGCCGTAGGCGAGGATCAGTGCGAGCGCGGTCGCCAGGCCCGGCACCGCGACCGGCAGGGTCAGCAGTTCCTCGAAGACATGGGCCGCGCGCGAGCGGCTGCGCGCCAGCGCATAGGCGCAGGGCACGCCGAGCAGCACGGTGCAGGCGACGCAGGCCGCGGCCAGCGCGAGCGACCAGCCGACGGTGCCGCCGTAGTTCTCCCACACCTCGCCGAGCCAGCGCAGGGTGAGGCCGCTCTTCAGGCCGGTGCTGTAGTTGTTGACCAGGCCGGCCATCACCGACAGCAGCATGGGCGCGATCATGAACAGGCTCACGACCAGCGTGATCGCGAGCAGGAAGGGCGCCTGGGGCCGGGTGTTGGTTCGCATGGAGGCCTCAGCGTGCGACGGGGTTCGCGCCGAAGCGGCGCGCGGCGAACAGCACCAGCCAGGTCACGAGGCCGAGCGCGATCGACAGCGAGGCCGCGAGCGCGAAGTTCGCGTAGTTGGTGAACTCGTTGTAGATGGTGATCGGGATTACCTCGAACTTGCTCGCGAGCGTGAAGGCGGTGCCGAAGGCGCCCATCGAGGTCGCGAACAGGATCGCGCCGCAGGCCAGGGTGGTGGGCGCGAGCTCGGGCATCCACACGTCGCGCGCCACGCGCAGCCGCGAGGCGCCGAGCGAGCGCGCGGCCTCCTCGAGCTGCAGGTTCATGGCCTCGGCCGCGGCCGCGTAGGTGGCGATGGCGCGCGGCAGCGAGAAATACAGGTAGGCCAGGAACAGCCCGAGCAGGCCGTAGGCGAAGGTGATGCGCTCGCCGATCAGCGCGTCGCTCAAGCTGGCCACCACGCCCTGGCGGCCGCCGAGCAGGATCACGAAGAAGCCGATGATCACACCCGGAAAGGACAGCGGCAGCGTGAGCAGCGACAGCAGCACGCGCCGGCCCCGGAAGGCATGGCGCGCGAGATAGATGCCCACCGCCGCGCCGAGCACCAGCGTGGCCAGCGTGACCGCCGCCGACAGCAGCACGGTGTTGGCCATGCTCTGCAGGTAGCGCGCGTCGGTCAGCACGGCGAAGTAGGTGGCCCAGCCCTTGTCGGCGGGCAGCGCGAGCAGCCGCACCACCGGCAGCAGCCAGAAGGCCGCGAAGAAGGCGGCCGCGGGCAGGGCGCAGGCCAGCAGCCGCCAGCGCGGGGTCCAGGCGCCGGCGGCGCCGTCCGGGGGCATGGTGGCGGTGGCCTGCGTCATCTCATGCGGTGCGGCTCAGCGCACTTCCTTCAGGTACTCGTCGGAGAAGGCGCGCTGCGCCGCGGCCATGCGGCCGTAGTCCACGCTCTTGGCGCGCGCGTAGTCGCTCGCGGGCAGGAACTGGGCCTCGATCTCCTTGGGCATCGCGCCGGCGCGCACCGGGCGCAGGTAGGCCTTGGCCCAGATCGCCTGGCCCTCGTCGGACAGCGTGAAGTCCAGCACCTTCTTGGCGTCGGCCGCGTGCGGCGCCTTGGCCACCAGGCTCATCACGTAGGGCACGGCCAGTGTGCCTTCGCTCGGGATCACGAAGGCGACGTTGGCCTTGTCCTTGTACTTGGCGCGGTAGGCGTTGAAGTCGTAGTCGAGCAGGATCGCGATCTCGCCCGAGAGCACGCGCGCGTACGAGGTCTGCTTGGGCACGATCGGCTCGTTCTTCTGCAGCGCCTTGAAGTAGTCGATGGCCGGCTTGAAGTTGTCGAGCGTGCCGCCGCGCGCCTCGTTGACCGCGACCGCGCCGACGTAGCCGACGAAGGCCGAGGCCGGGTCGAGGTAGCCGATCAGGCCCTTGTACTCGGGCTTGAGCAGGTCGGCCCACGACTTGGGGACCGGCTTGCCCTTGAGCGCGTCGACATTGACCATGAAGCCCAGCGTGCCCGAGTGGATGGTGAACCAGTTGCCGGCCGGGTCCTTGAGGCCGTCGGGGATGTCCTTCCAGGCGGCCGGCTTGTAGGGCTCGACCAGGCCGTCCTTGGCGGCCTGCACCGCGAAGGTCACGCCGAGGTAGGTGACGTCGGCCACCGGGCTGGCCTTCTCGGCCGCCATCTGCGCGAGCGACTGGCCCGAGTTCTTGTTGTCGGGCGGCACGGTGATGCCGGTCCTGGCCTTGATGGCCTTCAGCTGGGTGCCCCAGTCGGCCCATTCGGTCGGGCAGTTGTAGCAGATGGCGGTCTGCGCGAAGGCGGCGCTGCCGCCGACGAGCGCGGCGGCGAGCAGGCCGAGGCGCGCGATGCGGCGCAAGGGAGAGGACATGGGAGAAGCTCCTGTGGCGGGTGGGTTGAAGCGGTCGGGAGAAAAGGGGCGTCAGGCGATGTCGCCCGGATCGCCGTCGGGCGCGGCGGCGCACGATTCGCCGTCGCGGAACACGTGGGGCAGCAGCAGGCTGGCGTCGGCGTCGAGCGCGCCGCCGCCGGCCATGGCCTGGATCAGCAGCTCGACGCCGTGGCGGCCGATGTCGCTGTTGGGCTGCGCGATGGTGCCGAGCGCAGGCGTGAGGTCCTCGCCGAGCGCGATGCCGTCGAAGCCGATCACGCTGAGGTCGGCGGGCACGGCCAGGCCGCTGCGGTGCGCGGCGCGAATGCTGCGGATGGCGAGCAGGTCGTTCGAGCAGACCAGCGCGCTGGGCCGGTGGCGCAGCTGCAGCAGCCGCGCGAGGCGTTCGACCGCGCTCTCGACGAAAGGCACCTCGACCAGCGGCTGCGGCTTGAGGCCGGCATCGGCCATGCCTTTCTGATAGCCGCGGTAGCGCTGCTGCGCGCGGTCGGAGGCCGCCAGCGTGCCGCTGACCATCGCGATGCGCCGGTGGCCCAGCAGCACCAGCCGCGCCACCGCGTCGGCGACGGCGGCCTCGTTGTCGACCGTGACGCAGGGATGCGCGGGATGGCGGTTGTAGGCCAGCACGTAGGGCACGCGCTGGGCGCGCAGCCGCTCGAGCGCCTTCGAGGTCGAGGGGTTGGAGACCACGAGGATCAGGCCGTCGACATTGCCGGCCAGGAGCATGTGGACCGCGCGCTCCTCCTCGTCGAGCTTGTAGCCGGTGGTGACCGGGATGATCGCGTAGCCGCCGGCCACGGCCGCCTGCGCGATGCCCTGCAGGCATTCGGCGAAGGTGGGGTTCAGCAGCGTGGGCAGCACCACGCCGAGCACGCGGCTGCGCTGGGTGCGCAGGGTGCGGGCGCTGGCATTCGGCAAGTAGTTCAGCTCGCGTGCCGCGCGCTCGACCAGGTCGCGCGTGGCGCCGCTGACCTTGTCGGGGAAATTGAAGACGCGCGAGACGGTGGCGACGGAAACGCCGGCCTTGGCCGCGACTGCTTGGATGCTCATCGATGGGTGCTATGTAATCGATTACATTGGACCGCGGCAGTATGACCCCGCCATGACAGCGCGGGATCGATGAAAACCCGCGCGCCCGAATGCGCGAAGGGCGCGCCGGGGATCCCGGCGCGCCCTTCGAGGGAGCAAAAAGACGGTGGCCGCTACTTGCCGCGCCGCACCCTTCGGATCTCGTCGACGATCAGGCAGATCGCGCCGAGCGTGATCGCGCTGTCGGCCGCGTTGAAGGCCGGGAAGTACCAGTTGCCCGCGTGGAAGCTCAGGAAGTCCACCACGTAGCCGTGCATCATCCGGTCGACCACGTTGCCGACGGCGCCGCCCAGGATGCAGGCCATGGCGAACGAGAACAGCTTCTGGCCCGCGTGCGACTTCAGCATCCAGACGATGAACACGGCCGCCGCCACGCCGATGCCGGTGAACAGCCAGCGCTGCCAGCCCGAATGGTCGGCCAGGAAGGAGAAGGCCGCGCCCGTGTTGTGCCAGCGTCCCACGTTGAAGAAGCTGGTGACGTAGGTGGAGTCGCCGTACTTGTAGTAGCCGAGGATCAGCGTCTTGGTGAACTGGTCGATGATCACGATGATCAGCGCCAGCGCGAGCCAGGGCCAGATACCCAGGCCGCGCGAGCGCGAGGCCGAAGCGGTGCGGGTGGCGGCCATCAGGCGAAGCTCCTCGATTCACCGGCGCCGAACAGGTTGCTGGTGCAGCGCCCGCAGATCGTCGGATGGGCCGGATCGTGACCCACGTCGTCGCGGTAGTGCCAGCAGCGCTCGCATTTCTGCGCCGTGCTCGGCACGACCGCCGTGGCCAGCGCCTCGCCCGCGGCCAGCTCGATCGCCGAGGCGATGAAGACGAACTTCAGGTCCTCGCCGAGCGAACCCAGCAGCGCGAAATCCTCGGCCGGAGCCGTCACGCGCAGGTTGGCCTGCAGCGAGGAGCCGACCTGGCCCTCGGCGCGCACCGTCTCGATCTCCTTGTTCACCGCGTCGCGGATCTCGCGGATGCGGCTCCACTTGGCGAGTAGCGCCTCGTCGGGTGCGTCGAAGCGGCTGTAGGTCTGGGTGAAGATCGAGTCGCCGGCCTGGCCGGTGCCGACGATCTTCCAGGCCTCCTCGGCCGTGAAGCTCAGGAACGGCGCCATCCAGCGCAGCATCGCCTGCGCGATGTGCCACAGCGCGGTCTGCGCGCTGCGGCGCGCGCGCGAGCCGGGCGCGGTGGTGTAGAGGCGGTCCTTCAGGATGTCGAGGTAGAAGCCGCCGAGGTCTTCCGAGCAGTAGATCTGCAGCTTGGCGACCACCGGGTGGAACTCGTACACCTTGTAGTGCGCGAGGATCTCGTCCTGGAACTGCGCGGCGCGCGCGAGCGCATAGCGGTCGATCTCGAACAGCTCCGACAGGGGCAGCGCGTCCTTCGCGACGTCGAAGTCGCTGGTGTTGGCCAGCAGGAAGCGCAGCGTGTTGCGGATGCGGCGGTAGGCGTCGACCACGCGCGCGAGGATCTTGTCGTCGCCCGCGATGTCGCCCGAGTAGTCGCTCGCGGCCACCCACAGGCGGATGATCTCCGAGCCCAGCTTGTTGCTGATCTCCTGCGGATCGATGCCGTTCTTGAGCGACTTGCTCATCTTGATGCCCTTGGCATCGACGGTGAAGCCGTGCGTGAGCAGGCCCTTGTAGGGCGCGCGGTCTTCGAGCGCGCAGGCCAGCAGCAGCGACGAGTGGAACCAGCCGCGATGCTGGTCGTGGCCTTCGAGGTAGAGGTCGGCCTCGGGGCCGGTCTCGTGGTGCACCGTGGGGTGGGTGCCGCGCAGCACGTGATAGAAGGTCGAGCCCGAGTCGAACCACACCTCGAGGATGTCGGTGCTCTTGGTGTAGCTCGGCGCATCCTCGGCGCCGAGGATCTCTTCGACCGTGACGCGGCTCCAGGCCTCGATGCCGCCCTTCTCGACGATGTCGGCGGCCTGGTCGAGGATCTCCATCGTGCGCGGATGCAGCTCGCCCGAGTCCTTGTGCAGGAAGAACGGGATCGGCACGCCCCAGCTGCGCTGGCGGCTGATGCACCAGTCGGGCCGGCCGGCGATCATGTCGTGCAGGCGGGCCTTGCCGTTCTCCGGATAGAAGCTGGTCTCTTCGATCGCGTCGAGCGCGGTCTGGCGCAGCGTCTTGGGCGCCTTGTCCTTGGTGAACACGCCCTCGCCCTCGTCCATGCGGATGAACCACTGGGCCGCGGCGCGGTAGATCACCGGCGTCTTGTGGCGCCAGCAGTGCGGGTAGCTGTGGCTGATGGTCTCGGTGGTCAGCAGGCGGTTGGCATCGCGCAGCGCGGCGATGATCACCGGCACGGCCTTCCAGATGTTCTGGCCGCCGAACAGCGGGAAGTCGGGCGCGTAGCTGCCGTTGCCCTGCACCGGGTTCAGGATGTCGTCGTAGGCCAGGCCATGGGCGACGCAGGAGTTGAAGTCGTCCAGGCCGTAGGCGGGCGACGAGTGGACAAGGCCGGTGCCGTCGGTGGCGGTGGCGTAGTCGGCCAGGTAGATCGGCGACAGGCGGCGGTAGCCGGCGTCCACGTCGTACAGCGGATGCTCGAACTCGAGCCCGCCGAGCGCCTCGCCCTTGACGGTGGCGATCACCTTGCCGTCGAGCGCATAGCGCGTCATGCACATCTCGACCAGCGAGGCGGCCAGGATCAGCAGGCCGCGCTCGGTGTCGACCAGCGCGTACTCGAGCTCGGGGTTGAGGTTGATCGCCTGGTTGGCCGGGATGGTCCAGGCGGTGGTGGTCCAGATGACGGCGAAGACGTCGCCCAGCGCATCGGGCCGGCCGAAGGCGGCGAGCACCTTCTCGCGCTCGTGCGCCTTGAAGGCCACGTCGAGGGTCTGGCTCTTCTTGTCGGCGTATTCGATCTCGAACTCGGCCAGCGACGAGCCGCAGTCGAAGCACCAGTAGACCGGCTTCAGGCCGCGGTAGACGAAGCCGCGCTCGATCACGCGCTTGAACGCGCGCAGCTCGCCGGCCTCGTTGGCGAAGTCCATGGTCTTGTAGGGATGGTCCCATTCGCCGAGCACGCCCAGGCGCTGGAAGTCGGCCATCTGCTGCGCGATCTGCTCGGTGGCGTAGGCGCGGCTCTTGGCCTGCATCTCGTCGCGGCTCAGGTTGCGGCCGAACTGCTTCTCGATGGCGTTCTCGATCGGCAGACCGTGGCAGTCCCAGCCCGGCACGTAGAGCGCGTCGTAGCCCTCGAGCTGGCGCGCCTTGGTGATCATGTCCTTGAGGATCTTGTTCACCGCGTGGCCCATGTGGATCTGGCCGTTGGCGTAGGGCGGGCCGTCGTGCAGGATGAACTTGGGCGCGCCGCGGCGGGCCAGGCGCAGGCGGTGGTAGGTGCCGTGCTCGGCGTCGTTCCATTCCTTGACCCAGCCCGGTTCGCGCTTGGGCAGGTCGCCGCGCATCGGGAAGGGGGTGTCGGGCAGGTTCAGCGTGGAACGGTAATCGGTGGGGGCGGCAGCGTCAGACATGTTGGGGGTGCGAAACAGTGGGCTTCGACAGGCTCAGCCCGAACGGCACAAAGGGCGTCGGTGCGGAAGAAAAGCCGTTCGCCCTGAGCTTGTCGAAGGGCGGCAGCACGGAGCGTGCAGGGCTAAATTCGATCGCGCGTGGTCTGGCGGTGGGTTTCTGCGTGGGTGGATGCAAAGAAGGCACGCGCGTCGCGTCCATCCTTCGTGATGCCCGCGGTGAGGGCTTCGAGGCTGGTGTAGCGCAATTCGTCGTGCAATTTGTGCAGCAGTTCCACGCGCACGATTTTACCGTAGGCCCCTTCGGCGCCCAGGTGAGAGGGCCACTCGAGGCAATGGGTCTCGAGCAGGACCCGGCCGGCATTGACGTCGTTCGGGTCGAGCGAGGGCCGCACGCCGAGGTTGGCGACGCCGGGCAGCGGCCGCTCGGACAGGCCATGCACCAGCACCACGAAGATGCCGCTGGCCGCCGGTTTCCAGTGCTTGAAGCGCAGGTTGAGGGTGCGGAAGCCGTCGTCCTGCCCCGGCGCCGAGGCGCCGAGCGCGCGGCCCAGCTTGCGCCCGTGCACCACGTGGCCCGAGATGGCGTAGGGCCGGCCCAGCAGGGTCTGGGCATCGGCCATGCGGCCTTCGGCCAGCGCCTCGCGCACGGCCGAGCTCGACACGCGCAGGCCGTGCCCGTCGCCGGGCCGCCCCAAGACGGGCGCACCCCCTCGGGGGGCAGCGGGGCGAAGCCGCGCGTGGGGGTCCGATATCTCGTAGCTGTTCATGCGCGCGACGTCGAAACCGCGGGCATCGCCGGCCGCGTCGAGCATCGCGTAGTCGCCCGCGCGCCTGGCGCCGAAGCGGAAGTCATCGCCCACCAGCACGTAGCGCGCGCCCAGGCCGTTGACCAGCACGTTCTGGATGAATTCCTCGGGCGACTGCGAGGCCAGCCGGGCATCGAAGGGCAGCACCACGGTCTGCGCCACGCCGCAGGCGGCCAGCTCGCCGAGCTTGTCGCGCAGCGTGCCGATGCGCGCCGGGGCCAGCTCGGGCTTCTTCGAAAGCGCGGCGAAATAGTCGCGCGGATGGGGCTCGAAGGTCAGCACGCAGCTCGGCAGGCCGCGCTGCCGCGCCTCGGTCTGCAGGAGCGCCAGCATGGCCTGGTGGCCACGGTGGACGCCGTCGAAATTGCCGATGGTCAAGGCGCAGGCCGGAGCCACGCCCGGGTGCCGGAAGCCGCGGAAAACCTGCATGGGTGAATATCTTTTTGATAGCGCCTGTCGCCCGCCGAATGGGCTCATCAGGCCGTTTTGTCACAAAGCCGGTATATTGTGACGCAGTGCGCCGATCCGCGAGGTCGCCGACGCGCTCCGTGTCCCGGGTCTCTCCGTGTTTCTTTCGTCCTGTCGAGGAGGCGTGTGGTGAAGGTCTTGAAGCTGTCGGCCCAAGGGCTGCCCCAGTCGTGGATTTCGCTCGAACAGGCGGTGATCCACTATGCAGCGGACGAAGTCCGCTGGGAGGCTGGCGGCCAGGTGGCCCTGTTCCGCGGCGGCCACAACGCGATGACCGGCGAGCAGTCGCAGATTGCCGTCAACAGCATCATCGGCACCAAGGGCGTGCCGCGCATCAACCCCTTCACCCAGCGTCCGGGCCTCACCAACAGCAAGCTGTTCGCGCGCGACCGCAACGTCTGCGCCTACTGCGGCGGCCACTTCCACGAAGACGAGCTGACCCGCGAGCACATCATTCCGTTCGCGCAGCGCGGCATCGACACCTGGATGAACGTGGTCACGGCCTGCAAGCCCTGCAACCACCGCAAGAGCAGCCGCACCCCCGAGCAGGCCAACATGCCGCTGCTCTACGCGCCCTACGTGCCCAGCCTCTGGGAGGACTTCATTCTGCGCAACCGCCGCATCCTGGCGGACCAGATGGAGTTCCTGATGGCGCACCTGCCGCAGAGTTCGCGGCTGCACGACAGCTAGCTGCTCAGGCTTTCCAGGAAGGCGGGCGCTTCTCGATGAAGGCCTGCACGCCTTCCAGCGCACTCGCATCCATCATGTTGCAGGCCATGGTCTGGCTGGCGTCCGCCAGTGCCGGCGCGATGCCCGTTTCGAGCTGCCGGTAGAACAGCGCCTTGCCGAGCGCCAGCGCGGTGCGCGGCTTGGCGACGATGCTGGCCAGCAGCGCCTCGAGCGCGGCATCGAGCTGGTCCGGCGGCGCCACGCGGTTGACCAGGCCCTTCTCGCGCGCCTCCTCGGCGCCGATGAATTCGCCGGTGACGAGCATCTCGAAGGCTTCCTTGCGCCCGAGGTTGCGCGACAGCGTGACGCTCGGCGTGGCGCAGAACAGCCCGACGTTGACGCCGCTGACCGCGAAGCGCGCCTCGCCCGAGGCCACGGCGAGGTCGCACACCGCCACCAGCTGGCAGCCCGCGGCGGTCGCGATGCCGTGCACGCGCGCGATGACGGGCACCGGCAGCCGCTGCAGCGACAGCATCATCTCGCCGCAGCGCGCGAACAGGCGCTGGTAGTAGTCGAGCGCGGGCGCGGCGCGCATTTCCTTCAGGTCGTGGCCGGCGCAGAAGGCCTTGCCGGCGCCCGCGATCACGACGGCACGCACCGTGTCGTCGGCCGCGATGCCGGCGATGGCGTCCTCGAGGGCGCCCAGCATGCCCTCGGACAGCGCATTGAACGCGCCCGGGCGGTTGAGCGTGAGGGTGACCACGCCGCGGGCGTCGCGGGCCTCGAGCACGAAGGGGGAGCTGTCGTTCATCGCATGCCGCCTTTTCTTCAGTAGGTCAGTTCCAGCACCGTGACATGGCGCTGGGCCGCCGGCCAGGTGAGGCCCGTGAGGCGCTCGCCGTTGAATTCGCCAGTGACCGCGCGCTGCGGCCCGGCGCCCGTGTCGCGCAGGCGCGAACTCGACACGCCGGCCCCCTTGGGCGGAACGCCGGCCGGCGGGCTCTGGCCGTCGAAGCGCATGGTGTCGCGCTGGGCGTCGAAGTAGCCGCGCGGCCGCGTGAAGACGGCAACGGCGTTGGCGCTGCCGTCGGCCGCCACGATCGGGTCAAACCGCAGGTTCACGAGGCTGCTGCCGCGCGGGAACGGGCTGCGGTAGACGTGGGTGATGCCGGCCGGGGTATCGAGCACGAATTCGTAGGCCGCATCGGGGCGCGCGCCGAAGGGGCCCCAGCGGCCGTCGGCGCCGACGGTCTTGCGGTGCACGGGCTCGCCGAGCCGCCGGCCCGTGGCCGGATCGACCGCGTACACCAGCACCTGCGCGCCGGCCAGCGACTGGTTCTCCGCGCCGATCGCGCGGCCGTCGAGCACCACGTTGGCCTCGCGAATGATCTCCAGGCTGCGTGGCGCCTCGCCCGTGAGGAACTGCCAGGTCGCCGCGAAGGCCGCGGGCGAGAACGAGGTCTCGCGGTGGTCCACGCGCGGCAGCACGATGTTGGTCGCGCCCTTGAGCGCCGGGCCGTCGAAGCCGATGTTCGTCGGCTTGCCGGGCGAGCCGACCCACAGGCCGTCGGGCTGGGCGAACTTGTCGTTGTTGTCCGAGCGCAGCGTGAGCCACTTCACACCGGGCGTCACCTCGTCGCCGTTCGGGCCCTTGGGCGCGTTGAGCTGCCGCATGAAGGGCGACAGCCCCGAGAACTCGTTGTTCTCGCGCAGGCCCGGCACGGCCCAGATGCCGTGCGCCGGGTTGCCGCCGAGCACCACGTGGCTGACGACGGCCGCGCCGCCGCCGTTCTGCACGTAGTTGCGGATGGTGTTGCCGCCGCGCGAGTTGCCGATCAGCACGACCCTGGCCGCGCCGGTGGCGCGCAGCACCTGCTCGACCCGTTCCTTGAGGAAGGCGGCCGATTCGGCCGTGGAGCTGCGCCCGGCCTGGGCCACGCCGTCGTCGTCGCGCGCCAGCGGCAGGGGCTGGTCGAAGGCGAACAGCCGCTCGCGCGGCCAGCCGTTCGACTCGAAGCGCCAGAACGTGGTCTGCCACAGCGCGGCCGAGTCGCCGTTGCCGTGCACGAAGACGATGGGCGGGCGGTCGGCGAGCGAGGGCATGGCGGTCGGCGCGTTGGCGCAGGCGGTCAACAGGAGGGCGGGAGAGGCGAGCAGCCCGGCGAGGACCGGCGGTGCGCCGAGGAGGAGGGTGCGGCGGGATGGCATGGTCGTTGTGGTTGCGTGGCGGCGGCCGTTCCGAATGAAAAACGCCCGCCGGCGCGAAGGCGGGCGGGCGCTGGATGCTAAGAGAAAAGCGGCGTCAGGCGAAGACGCCGGCCGTGTCCTGCATGCGCGCCGACACCTCGCCCAGGTGGTGGAAGCTGTCGCCGAAGCTCATCTCGAGCTGCGTGAGCTTGCGGAAGTAGTGGCTGCCGATGTATTCGTCGGTCACGCCGATGCCGCCATGCAGCTGCACCGAGTTCTGGCCCACGAAGCGCATCGACACGCCGAGCTGGTACTTGGCGCGCGCCAGCGCCTGGCGCCGCTCGGCCGCGGGGGCGTTGAGCTTCAGCGTGGCGTAGTAGCTCATCGAGCGCGCGAGCTCGAGCTGCATCTTCATGTCGGCGACGCGGTGGCGCAGCGCCTGGAAGCTCGAGATGACCACGCCGAACTGCTTGCGCTGGTTCATGTAGTCGACCGTCACGTCCAGCGTCTTGTCGAGCACGCCCACCGCTTCGGCGCAGGTGGCGGCGATGCCGACGTCGACCGCGTATTCGAGGGCCGCGAGGCCATCGGCCGTGACCAGCGTGGCGTCGGCCTTGTCGAACACCACCTCGGCGGCGCGGCTGCCGTCCTGCGTGCCGTAGCCGCGTGCTTCCACGCCGCTGGCGCTGCGCTCGACCAGGAACAGGGCGATCTTGCCGTCGGCCTGGGCGGGCACGAGGTAGGCATCGGCCTGGTCGCCGATGGCCACCAGGCTCTTGGCACCGGTCAGGCTCCAGCCCTCGCCGGCCTTCACGGCCTTGGCGTCGCAGACGTCGAGGCGATAGCGCGCCTTGCGTTCCTGGTAGGCCAGCACCACGATGGCCTCGCCACCCGCGATGCGCGGCAGCCAGGCCTTCTTGAGCGCGTCGCCAGCGTAGCCGCCGAGCACGGCGCCCGCGATCAGCGTCTGCGCGAAGGGCTCGAGCACGATGCCGCGGCCCAGCTCTTCCATCACGACCATGCCGGCCACCGGGCCCATGCCCAGGCCGCCGTCGTCCTCGGAAATGTAGAGGCCGCCGAGGCCGAGCTCGGCCAGTTCGTCCCAGGCCTCGCGCGAGAAGCCGCCCTTGGCCTCGATGCCGCGGCGGCGCTCGAAGTCATAGCCCTTGTCGACCCATTTGCGGACGGCGTCGCGCAGTTGTTCCTGGTCGTCGGTGAAATTGAAATCCATGTCTTTGTCTCCTCAGCCCAGCACCGTCTGCGCGACGATGTTGCGTTGCACTTCGTTCGAGCCGCCGTAGATGGTGGTCTTGCGCATGTTGAAGAAGGTCGACGACAGCGGCGCGAGCGCCGGGTTGCCGCCCGGGAAGTTGCCCTGCCAGCCGGCGGCCATGGCTTCGCGGATCAGCGGCAGCGCATACGGGCCGCCCGCGAGCATCATCAGTTCGCTGTAGCGCTGCTGGATCTCGCTGCCGCGGATCTTGAGCAGGCCGGCCACGTCGAGCGAGTTCTTGCCCGAGGTGGCGGCCGACAGCACGCGCAGCACCATCATCTCGAGCGCGACGATGTCGACCTCGAGCCTGGCGATCTCGTCGCGGAAGCGCGCGTCGTCGTACACGCCCTCGGTCTTCGCGATGCGCTTGAGGCGCTCGAGCTCGCGCTTGGCGCGGTTGACGTCGGCGATGTTGGTGCGCTCGTGCGAGAGCAGGTGCTTGGCGTAGGTCCAGCCCTTGTTCTCCTCGCCGATCAGGTTCTCGGCCGGCACCTCGACGTTGTCGAAGAACACCTCGTTGACTTCATGGCCGCCGTCGAGCAGCTTGATCGGGCGCACGGTGACGCCGGGCGACTTCATGTCGAGCAGCAGGAAGCTGATGCCGGTCTGGGGCTTGCCCTCGCTGCTGGTGCGCACGAGGTTGAACATCCAGTCGCCGTACTGGCCGAGCGTGGTCCAGGTCTTCTGGCCGTTGACGATGTACTTGTCGCCCTGGCGTTCGGCCTTGGTCTTGAGCGAGGCGAGGTCGGAGCCCGAGCCCGGTTCGCTGTAGCCCTGGCTCCACCAGACCTCGCCGCTGGCGATGCCGGGCAGGAAGCGCTTCTGCTGCTCGGGGCTGCCGAAGGCCATGATGACCGGGGCCACCATCACCGGGCCGAAGGGCACGATGCGCGGCGCGCCGGCCAGCGCGGTCTCTTCCTCGAACAGGTGGCGCTGCACGGCGGTCCAGCCGGGACCGCCGAATTCCTTGGGCCAGCCGTAGCCCAGCCAGCCCTTTTTGCCGAGGATCTTGGCCCAGGTCTGCATATCGTCGCGCGTGAGTTCCAGCGCGTTGTGGACCTTGGTGGAGATTTCCTTGGGAAGGTTTTCTTTGACCCATGCGCGAATCTCTTCGCGGAACTGCTGTTCTTCGGGCGTGAAGCTCAAATCCATGCGTGCCTCGCTGTGTTGATCGTCGGTGCACCGCAGACGCGGCGTGTCTCCGGAGCCATGAGTTTTAGCACGGTCGTGCTGCAAATTGCTGTCCGCGCGGCGACAAGTCTGGGTGCGCGGACCTGGCGCGGCAAGGGGCGGGGCCGGAAAAAGCGCCGTGCGCGGGCACGGATAATCCCGCCTCCCATGAAGAACATCGTGATCCTGATCTCCGGCGGCGGCTCCAACATGGAGGCCATCGTGCGCGCCGCGGCGCGCGACCGCTGGGCCGAGCGTTTCGGCGCCCGCGTCGCCGCCGTCGTCAGCAACAAGGCGGAGGCGGGCGGCCTGGCGCTGGCCCGGGCGCAGGGCATCGCGACCGCGGTGGTGCCGCACAAGGATTTCGAGAGCCGCGAAGCCTTCGACCAGGCGCTCGCCGCGGCGGTCGACGCGCACGCACCGGCACTGGTGGTGCTCGCGGGCTTCATGCGCATCCTGACGCCCGGTTTCGTCGAGCGCTATGCCGGGCGGCTGGTGAACATCCATCCCTCGCTGCTGCCGGCGTTTCCGGGCCTGCACACCCACCAGCGAGCGATCGATGCGGGCTGCAAGGTGGCGGGCGTCACGGTGCACCAGGTCACGACCGAACTCGACCATGGCCCGATCCTGGCCCAGGCCGTGGTGCCGGTGCTGCCCGACGACACGGCGGCGGCGCTCGCCGGCCGGGTGCTCGCGCAGGAGCACCAGTTGTATCCACGCGCCATCGCCCAGTGGCTGATGGATACATCAGGACACAATCCGTAAAGAACTTGTTTATATTCGCGGGTTTTCGGGAGTCGCAGTGAAAACCCAATCGCTACTGTCCACGATCGCCGGTGCCGCCCTGATGGCAGGCTGTGCCGCTCCGGCCCCGCCGCCGCCCGCCGCGCCGGCGCCGCCGCCCGCCCCGGTGTTCCAGTGCGGAGCCGACGGTGCCCGTTTCGCCGTGGGCCAGCAGCTCACGCCGCAGCTCGAAGCCGCCGCCAAGGTGCGCGCGGGCGCCGGCACGGTGCGCGTGCTCAAGCCCGGCGATGCCGCGACCACCGAACTCGATGGCGGGCGCCTGAACCTCGACGTCGATGCCCGCAACCGGGTGACCGACGTCCGCTGCGGCTGAGCGGTCCGTGCCGCTTCAGCCGTCGATCCGCGCGAAGCGCGGCTGCGGCCGGCCATCGATGTCCACGGTTTCCCCGAACATCGCGGCCGGACGTACCCACAGGCCCCGGGCGCCGTAGAGCGCGCGGTAGAGCGTCATCGGTTCCAGGGTCTCGCTGTGGCGCACGGTGCCCAGCACCTCGTATTCCCCGCCCTTGTAGTGGCGGTAGCGGCCCGGCGGGGTTTCGATCAGGGGCGGCAGGTCGTCGTCGGTCACGGGGTCGTTTCTTTCTTTGTCAGGAGTCGGGGCCGCCGGCAGGCATGCCGGGGCCGGCGGAAGTACTGGAATGGATCGCGCTGATTTTGTCCACCTCGTCCGGCTGAGCGAGCATGCCAGCGCGGAGGACAGCGCGCGTTACCGCCGCGGCGTGGCGGCGTTCGCGGCGCTGGGCTATCTGTGGGTGCTGGCCTGTCTCGGACTGGCGATGGGGCTGATCGTCTGGGTCGCCGTGTCGCTCGGCGACGGCGGGTTCAGCGTCTCGCGCGGCTGGCTGCTGCTGTTCGGCCTGGGCCTGCTGTGGGCCACCATGCGGGCGCTGTGGGTGCGCTTCGACGAGCCGCACGGCCTGGAGCTCTCGCGCGAGGACGCGCCCCAGCTGTTCGAGGCGCTCGACCGCATCCGCGGCAAGATCAAGGGGCCGCCGGTCCACCATGTCTACCTCGACGACGATTTCAACGCCAGCATCCGCCAGGTGCCGCGCTTCGGGCTCTTCGGCGGCGCGGTCAATTCGCTGAGCATCGGGCTGCCGCTCCTGATGATGCTCGACCGGCGGCGGCTGCTGTCGGTGCTCGCGCACGAGTACGGCCACCTGCGCGGCAACCACGGCAAGCTCAGCGCCTGGATCTACCGCACGCGGCTGTCGTGGCTCAAGCTCGATGCCAACCTGCAGCGCAACGAAGGCGTGATGGCGATCGTCTCGCAGGCCTTCTTCCGCTGGTATTTCCCGCGCTTCGCGGCCAAGACCTTCGCGCTCGCGCGGCAGGACGAGTACGAGGCCGACCGCATCTCGGGCCGGCTGCTCGGCACCTCGGTGGCGGCCGCGGCGCTGACCGAGATCTCGATCAAGGCCAGCTGGTACGCGAACGAGTTCTGGCCCTGGCACTGGGCCCGGGCCGAGCGCGAGCCGCTGCCGCCGGGGCCCTTCGCGGGGCTGCGCGAATGCGTCGCGACGCCGCCGGGGCCGGAGTTCGCGCGACAGGCGCTGCGCGAGGCGATGCGCCGCGTCAGCGACCTGGAAGACACCCATCCGGTGCTGCGCGACCGGCTCGAGGCGCTGCGCCAGAAGGCGACGGTGCCGGCCTGGTCGAAGCGGCCGGCGCTCGAGATGCTGGTCGACGGCCCGCGCTGGATCGCGCACTTCGACGCCCAGTGGCGCCAGGCCCATGCCGCCGACTGGAAGCAGCATCACGCGCACCGCTCGCGCATCCGCGAGCGCATCGCCGTGCTGGCGGCGCGCGGCGAGCGCAACACGCCCGACGAGTGGGTCGAGTGGGCCGATGCCGAGCGCCGCCTCGACACCTCGGCGCCGGTGCGCGAGCACTACGAGCGCGCGCTGCGGATCGCGCCCGAGCATCCGGGTGCCTTGCGCGGCCTGGCGCAGATGATTCCGCCGACCGAGCGCGAGGCGCGGCTCGCGGTGCTCGAGCGGCTGCACGAATCGGGCTCCGCCAGCCGCTGGTGGGCGGCGCGCAATGCGGTGGCGGTGCTCGAGAACCCCGATGCCGGCCCGCACGACGAGGCGGGCCTCAAGCACTGGCGCGGCCGCCTGAAGGAGGCCGAGGAGGCCGAGGCGCGCGCCTGGGAGGAACTGACCGAGACGCCGTGCTTCGCCCAGATCGGCCGGCACGACCTCAACGAACACGAACTCGACGAGCTGCGGGCCGACCTCGTGCGCAACCTGCCGGTGTCGCGCGCCTGGCTGGTGCGCAAGAACCTGCGCGAGTTTCCGTGGCGGCGCGCCTTCGTCGTCTTCGTCGAGCTGCCGGGCCTGGACGACGAGGAGCGCTGGCAGCTGTGCCGCCAGCTCGAGCAGACCCTGAGCCTGCCCGGCGTGGCCCTGGTGCTGTGGGCCGGGCATTCGCCGACCTTGGCGGACATCGAGCGGCAGGCTTTCGGTCCGGTCTGGACGCGCGGCGCCTGAGGCGACGGCGGCTGAGACAATCGGGGCATGCACCCCAAAGCCCTGTTGGAGGCCACCGCCGATCTGGTCGGCCTGGTCCTGAAATTCGATCATCCCGCCGACCAGGTGGTTTCGCGCTTCTTCCGCGACCACCGCGAGTTCGGTCCGCGCGAGCGCGCCACCCTGGCCGAGACGGTCTACACCGTGCTGCGCAAGAAGCTGCTGTTCGATCACCTCTCGCCCTCGGGCAGCGGCCCGAAGGAGCGCCGGATGGCGATCCTGGGCTTCCACGGCCCGCGCGACTTCCTCAAGAGCGCGCTCAACGACACCGAGAAGCGCTGGCTCGACAACTGCGACGCGGTCAGCGAGGCCGACCTGCTCGAACGCCATCGTCACAACCTGCCCGAATGGCTGGTGGCGCCGCTCAAGAGCCAGCTCGGCGACGGCTTCTGGCCGCTGGTCCGGAGCCTGCAGCAGCCGGCGCCGCTCGACCTGCGCGTCAATTCCTTGCACGACAAGCGAGCCGATGTGAAGGCGGAGCTTGCCAAGGCTGCTATCAAATCGGAAGCAACACCGTATTCGCCCTGGGGCCTGCGCCTCGAAGGCAAGCCCGCGCTGACCAAGCTCGATGCCTTCGTGCGCGGCGCCATCGAGGTGCAGGACGAGGGTTCGCAGCTGCTGGCGCTGCTGCTGGATGCCAAGCGCGGCGAGATGGTGGTCGATTTCTGCGCGGGCGCCGGCGGCAAGACGCTCGCGATCGGCGCGGGCATGCGCAACACCGGGCGGCTGTACGCCTTCGACACCTCGGCGCACCGCCTCGACGCGCTCAAGCCCCGGCTGGCGCGCAGCAAGCTCTCGAACGTGCATCCCGCCGCCATCGCGCACGAGCGCGACGACCGGGTGAAGCGGCTGGCGGGCAAGATCGACCGCGTGCTGGTCGACGCGCCGTGCTCGGGGCTCGGGACGCTGCGGCGCAATCCGGACCTCAAATGGCGCCAATCGGCCCAATCGGTGGAAGAACTGACCGTGAAGCAGGCGGCGATCCTGCAGAGCGCGGCCCGGCTCGTGAAGTCGGGCGGGCGGCTGGTCTACGCCACCTGCAGCGTGCTGCCCGAGGAGAACGAGGCCATCGCGGAGGCTTTCGGCGCCGCGAATCCCGATTTCGTGCCCGTGGACGCGGCGGAACTGCTGCAGGGCCTCAAGGTGGAGCAGGGCGACAGCCTGGTCGCGGGCGGCGCCGACGGACGGCGTTACCTGCGCCTGTGGCCCCATCTGCACGCCACCGACGGTTTCTTTGCCGCCGTGTGGAACCGCAAATAGGTACGGGGCTCCAAAGTTAGGGTAAATCTGCGCAAACCATGGGGTGAAAGGTGAGTGATTCCTGACCCCCGGCTTTAAAATTGCGAGTTACCTGGAAGCCGCACCTTCGTGCGGTTATGGAGTACCTGACTCAATGTTGCTTCCTGACTCCGCCATCCTGAGCGCGGCCATCGACTGGCTCGGAAACGGCCTGTGGGATCTCACCTGGTGGCAGATCGTGCTGTACACGCTCGTCACCACGCACATCACGATCGCCGCCGTGACGATCTTCCTGCACCGGACGCAAACGCACCGGGCGATGGACCTCGGTCCGATCCCGTCGCATTTCTTCCGTTTCTGGCTCTGGATCGGCACCGGCATGGTGACGAAGGAGTGGGTCGCGATCCACCGCAAGCACCACGCCAAGTGCGAGAGCGAGGAAGATCCGCACAGCCCGCAGGTCAAGGGCATCGAGGAAGTGCTCTGGCGCGGCGCCGAGCTCTACCGCGCGGAGTCGAAGAACAAGGAAACGATGGAGCGCTACGGTCACGGCACGCCCGACGACTGGATCGAGCGCAACCTGTATTCGCGCTACAGCTGGCAGGGCGTGGGCCTGATGCTGGTGCTCAACCTGGCGCTGTTCGGCACGCTCGGCATGGCCGTGTGGGCGGTCCAGATGCTGTGGATCCCGATCACCGCCGCCGGCATCATCAACGGCATCGGCCACTACTGGGGCTACCGCAACTTCGAGGCGCCCGACGCCAGCCGCAACATCATGCCCTGGGGCCTGATCATCGGCGGCGAAGAGCTGCACAACAACCACCACACCTACCCGACCTCGGCCAAGTTCTCGGTCAAGAAGTACGAGTTCGACATTGGCTGGATCTACATCCAGATGATGCAGAAGATCGGTTGGGCCAAGGTCAAGAAGGTGCCGCCGAAGATGCTGATCGGCGACATCCAGCCCGTGGCCAACGAGAAGACGCTCGAGGCCGTGATCGCCAATCGCTACGAAGTGATGGCCGGTTTCGCGCGCGAGATGCGCCGCGCCACGCAGGAGGAAATCGCCGCGCTCAAGAGCAAGGGCGCCGACCTCTCGGCGCTGAAGGCCGCCAAGCGCTGGATGCACCGCGACGACGACAAGGTGCCCGCCTCGGCCCGCTCGCACGTGGTGCAGGCCCGTGCCGCCCACCCGGTGCTCGACAAGATGGCGACCATGCGCGAAGAACTGCGCCAGCTCTGGCTCAACACCTCGCACTCGCGCGAGCAACTGGCGGCCGACCTGGCGGCCTGGTGCCATCGCGCGGAAGCCAGCGGCATTGCGGGCCTGCGCGAGTTCTCGACGCGGCTGCGCTCGGCACGCGCCTGAGGGAGCCTTTTCTCTCGTCGAAAAGCCGGCCTCGTGGCCGGCTTTTTTGTGCCCGTCGCATTTGCCCGTTGATCGAAATTCCAGACAAATAAAAAAGCCCGCGGCTTGCGCTGCGGGCTTTTTAGAAAGAATTCAGGCTGAATTACTTCAGCTTGATTTCCTTGTATTCGACGTGCTTGCGTGCCTTGGGGTCGAACTTCATGATCGACATCTTTTCAGGCATCGTCTTCTTGTTCTTGCTGGTCGTGTAGAAGTGGCCGGTACCCGCGGTGGATTCCAGCTTGATCTTTTCGCGTCCGCCTTTGCTCGTTGCCATGATTCAGCTCCTTAAGCTTGGCCGCGTGCACGCAGGTCTGCGAGCACGGCGTCGATGCCGTTCTTGTCGATCAGGCGCAGGGCAGCGCTCGAAACACGCAGGCGAACCCAGCGGTTTTCCGTTTCGACCCAGAAACGACGGTATTGCAGGTTCGGCAGGAACCGGCGCTTGGTTTTGTTGTTGGCGTGAGAAACGTTGTTTCCCACCATCGGGCCCTTGCCCGTGACTTCACATACGCGTGCCATGAGGACACTCTTTCTTGAACAGCTGGCACCGGCTCGACGGCAGTGGCCGAGGGTGTTTTGCAGCTTGACCTCGCCAGAAACGGGTGGCGGTACCCCGGATTGCCGCTGGCACCCAGGAGGGTGCGATTTCGGCAAAGCCTTGGATTATAGCCCTTTTGGCGGACCGGCAGGGAAACCGAAGGCGGGGCCATGAAAAAGGCGGGCGCAAGGCCCGCCTCGTCGAGGAGCCTGGCGACTCAGAGCGTGCCGTCCTGCTCCAGGAAGCGCTGCGCATCGAGCGCGGCCATGCAGCCCGTGCCGGCGCTGGTGATGGCCTGGCGGTAGATGTGATCCTGCACGTCGCCGGCGGCGAACACGCCCGGCACGCTGGTCATGGTGGCGAAGCCCTGCAGGCCCGAACGCGTGACGATGTAGCCATCCTTCATGTCGACCTGGCCCTGGAAGATGTCCGTGTTCGGGTGGTGGCCGATCGCGATGAAGCAGCCCTGGAGGTCGATCTGTTCGGTCGCGCCGGTCTGCGTGTTCTTGATGCGGATGCCGGTCACGCCGGAATCGTCGCCCAGAACTTCGTCGAGCGTATTGTGTACTTTCAACTCGATTTTTCCCTCGGCTTCTTTTTCATGAAGCTTGTCGATCAGGATGGGTTCCGCGCGGAATTTGTCGCGGCGATGCACCAGCGTTACTTTTTTGGCGATATTCGAAAGATAAAGCGCTTCCTCGACCGCCGTATTGCCGCCGCCGATCACGCAGACTTCCTGCTCGCGATAGAAGAATCCGTCGCAGGTGGCGCAACCCGACACGCCGCGGCCCATGAACTTCTGTTCGGATTCGAGGCCCAGGTACTTGGCCGACGCACCGGTGGCGATCACGAGCGCGTCGCAGGTGTAGGTGCCGCTGTCGCCGGTGAGCGTGAAGGGGCGCTTGCTCAGGTCGACCTTGTTGATGTGGTCGAACACGATCTGCGTCTTGAAGCGCTCGGCGTGCTCCAGGAAACGCTGCATGAGGTCGGGCCCCTGCACGCCATGCACATCGGCCGGCCAATTGTCGACCTCGGTGGTCGTCATCAATTGCCCGCCCTGGGCCATGCCGGTAATCAGCAAAGGCTGAAGATTTGCACGCGCCGCATAAACGGCAGCCGTATAACCGGCGGGACCTGAGCCCAGAATTAAAACCTTGGCATGTTGGGAAGCGGACATGGTGCGTAAAAACCTAGGAATTGCGCTGATTCAGCGTGTACATTTTGAGGGTGGTAGCGATACATGGGGAGTATCGCCGCTCGGATCAACCACCGAGTGCACGGTGTTTTCAATGCGCGCGATTGTAGTAATCCATCGGCGCGCCGATGGCCCGACCGCAGGAGCGCGCGGTACCAGGGATTGAATGAATGTCGATGCTGTCCAACCTTGAATTGCTCCGGCGCGTTCCGCTGTTCGCGTCGCTGACTCCTTCGCAGTCCGCAAGCATTGCGGATGCGATCATCAAGAAGCGCTTCAAGCGCGCGGAGGTCGTGGTCGAGCAGGGCAAGAAGTCCGATGCGCTCTACATCATCCTGACCGGGCGAGCGCGCGTGACCAGTGCCGACAGCCGCGGCCGCGAGGTCATCCTCGCCACGCTGCATCCCGGCGACTATCTGGGCGAGATGAGCCTGATCGACGACGAGCCGCATTCGGCCACGGTACGCACCGAGATCCAGTGCGACGTGCTGATGCTGGGCCGCGAAGCCTTCGCGCGCTGCCTGCCCGAGAACTCCTCGATGGCCTACAACATCATGCGCGGCCTGGTGCAGCGCCTGCGCCATGCCGACCGCAAGATCGAGTCGCTCGCGCTGATGGACGTCTACGGCCGCGTCGCGCGCTCGCTGCTCGAGTTCGCGGTCGATGACGGCGCCGGCAACCTCAAGGTGCGCGAGAAGATCTCGCGCCAGGACCTCGCAAAGATGGTCGGCGCCTCGCGCGAGATGGTGAGCCGCGTGATGAAGGATCTCGAGGAGCGCGGTTTCGTGCAGACCCTCGAGGACGGCTCGATGATCGTCAAGGAGCGCCTGCTGTCGCTGGCCTGAGCCGGCGCGAAGGCGTGAAAGAAGGTGTGAGCGAAACTGCCGCGGCCCGTGGACGCGGCAGAATAGCCGCGGCCCTTTTCGTTGTAGTGTTCGTGCCGCCAGACCCGCGTCCCGCCGGTCTGGCCGCCAGTATTTCATGACCTATTCGCTCAATACGCTTCACTCTTCCACGGCCGGCGAAGGTGCGCCCGTGCGTGTGCGGGCCATGCGCTTCGCCCACGAGATCACCCTGATCGCCGGTTTCGCGGCGCTGTTGTTCTGGCTGCTCGCCATGCTGAGCTTCACGCCCTCCGATGCGGCCTGGTCGACCTCGGGCACCGGCGGCGAGATCAAGAACTGGGGCGGCCGCATCGGCGCCTGGGTGGCCGACGGCAGCTACTTCCTGGCCGGCTACTCGGTCTGGTGGTGCCTGGCAGCCGGGCTGCGCGCCTGGCTGTCCTCGCTCGCGAGCTGGATGCGCGGCGGCGAGGAGGGCCCCCAGGGCGATCCCGCGCCGCGCGGCCGCTTCAACCGCAGTCGCCTGGCCTTCTGGTTCGGGCTCGTGCTGCTGCTGTGCGCGAGCACCATGCTCGAGTGGTCGCGCCTGTACCGGCTCGAGTCGCACCTGCCCGGCTCGGGCGGCGGCGCCATCGGCCTGCTGGTCGGTCCCGCGAGCGTGCGCTGGATGGGCTTCACGGGTTCGGCGCTGGTGGCCATCGCCGGCGGCGTGATCGGTTCGGCGCTGGTGTTCCGTTTCTCGTGGAGCCAGATTGCCGAGCGCATCGGCGCGCGCGTGTATTCGCTGTTCGAATCGCGGCGCGAGAAGCGCGAGGTCGCCGCCGACATCGCACTGGGCAAGAAGGCCGTGCGCGAGCGCCGCGCCGAGGTCGACGACGAGCCGGCCTATGTGCCGCGCGGCGCCGTCGAGCCCTCGATCGATGGCGAGCATCAGTCCACCGCCGTGCCCGACATGGACGACCTGCGCATCGAGCCGCGCGCCAAGCGCCGCCCCGCGTCGCCGCCGGTGCAGATCGAGCCCGCGATGACCGAGGTGCCCAAGAGCGACCGCGTCGCCAAG
The DNA here is from genome assembly GCF_057809595.1 of Variovorax sp. FG153. Taxonomy (NCBI): domain Bacteria; kingdom Pseudomonadati; phylum Pseudomonadota; class Betaproteobacteria; order Burkholderiales; family Comamonadaceae; genus Variovorax; species Variovorax sp. FG153. The sequence goes on along the minus strand of NZ_JBMDKG010000061.1, from coordinate 24,004 downwards.
GAGCGCCAGAAGCCGCTGTTCAAGGAACTGCCCGACAACAAGCTGCCGCAGGTCGACCTGCTCGATGCCGCGCAGGCGCGCCAGGAGACCGTCTCCTCCGACACGCTCGAGATGACCTCGCGCATGATCGAGAAGAAGCTCAAGGACTTCGGCGTCGAGGTGCGCGTCGTGCTCGCCTCGCCCGGCCCGGTCATCACGCGCTACGAGATCGAGCCCGCCACCGGCGTCAAGGGCTCGCAGATCGTCAACCTCGCGAAGGACCTCGCGCGCTCGCTTTCGCTGGTGTCGATCCGCGTGGTCGAGACCATCCCGGGCAAGAACTACATGGCGCTCGAACTGCCGAACGCCAAGCGCCAGTCGATCAAGCTCAGCGAGATCCTCGGCTCGCAGGTCTACAACGAGGGCAAGTCGATGCTCACGATGGGCCTGGGCAAGGACATCATCGGCAACCCCGTGGTCGCCGACCTCGCGAAGATGCCGCACGTGCTGGTGGCCGGTACCACCGGTTCGGGCAAGTCGGTGGGTATCAACGCGATGATCCTGAGCCTGCTCTACAAGGCCGAGGCGCGCGACGTGCGCCTGCTCATGATCGACCCCAAGATGCTGGAAATGTCGGTCTACGAAGGCATCCCGCACCTGCTCGCGCCCGTGGTCACCGACATGCGCCAGGCCGCGCACGGCCTCAATTGGTGCGTGGCCGAGATGGAGCGCCGCTACAAGCTCATGAGCAAGCTCGGCGTGCGCAACCTCGCGGGCTACAACACCAAGATCGACGAGGCCAAGGCGCGCGAGGAGTTCATCTACAACCCCTTCAGCCTCACGCCCGACGACCCCGAGCCGCTGCGCCGCGAGCCGCACATCGTGGTGGTGATCGACGAGCTGGCCGACCTGATGATGGTGGTCGGCAAGAAGATCGAGGAGCTGATCGCCCGCCTCGCGCAGAAGGCGCGCGCCGCCGGCATCCACTTGATCCTGGCCACGCAGCGGCCCAGCGTCGACGTGATCACCGGCCTCATCAAGGCCAACATCCCGACCCGCATTGCGTTCCAGGTCTCGAGCAAGATCGACAGCCGCACCATCCTCGACCAGATGGGCGCCGAGGCGCTGCTCGGCATGGGCGACATGCTCTACATGCCCAGCGGCACCGGCCTGCCGGTGCGCGTGCACGGTGCCTTCGTGAGCGACGAGGAAGTGCACCGCGTGGTGGCCTATCTGAAGAGCCAGGGTGAGCCCGACTACATCGAGGGCGTGCTCGAAGGCGGCACGGTCGACGGCGACGGTGACGGCGACGTGCTCGGCGGCGGTGGCGACAGCGAGAAGGACCCGATGTACGACCAGGCGGTCGAGGTGGTGCTCAAGAACCGCAAGGCCAGCATCTCGCTGGTGCAGCGCCACCTGAAGATCGGCTACAACCGCGCGGCGCGGCTGGTCGAGGACATGGAGAAGGCCGGCCTGGTGAGCGCCATGAGCGGCAGCGGCCAGCGCGAGATCCTCGTGCCCGCGCGCGCCGAATAGGCGCGCCCACGCGATCCCGTGTCCGTTCCGTTACGTGTTGAGATACGGCTTGCACAAGCTCGCTGCCCATTGCAAATCTTCATCAAGCCCTACAAGGACGGCCATGGCCGCCGGGGTAAGGTCGATGCGGTGTTCAGCTTCGAAGGTTTGAAAGAATGAAGACTCGTCCCTGGCTCCTCGCGGGCCTTCTCCTCGCGTGCGGTGCCCATGCATGGGCCGGCGGCATGGAAAGCCTCGAGGCTTTCGTCAAGTCCGCCAAGTCCGGCCGCGCCGACTTCACCCAGACCGTGACCGCGCCGCCGCGCGACGGCCAGGCCGGCCGCGTCAAGACCTCGAGCGGCACCTTCGAATTCCAGCGGCCCGGTCGCTTCAAGTTCGACTACAAGAAGCCTTTCGCGCAAAGCATCGTGGCCGACGGCAAGACGCTGTGGCTCTACGACGCCGACCTCAACCAGGTCACGCAGCGCGCGCAGGCACAGGCTTTGGGCTCGACGCCCGCGGCCCTGATCGCCGCCGCGCCCGACCTGCGTGCGCTGCAGGCCGACTTCGCGCTCGAGGCGGTGCCCGAGCGCGACGGCCTGCAATGGGTCAAGGCCACGCCGAAGAACAAGGATGGCCAGCTGCAGAACGTGCAGGTCGGCTTCCAGGGCGACGCGCTCGCGGCGCTCGAGATCCTCGACAGCTTCGGCCAGCGCTCTGTGCTCAAGTTCAGCAAGGTCGAGGTCAATCCCGCGCTGCCCGCCGCCACCTTCGACTTCAAGGTGCCCACCGGCGCGGACGTCGTCAAGCAGTAATCCACCCTCTCACCCGAACGTTTCGTCCTTGGCCGTCAGCTCGCATCAACCCCTGGCCGAGCGCCTGCGTCCGCGCACGCTCGGCGAAGTCATCGGCCAGCAGCACCTGCTCGGACCCGGCATGGCGCTGCGCATCGCCTTCGAGTCGGGCCAGCCGCACTCGTGCATCCTCTGGGGCCCGCCGGGCACCGGCAAGACCACCATCGCGCGCCTGATGGCCGATGCCTTCGATGCGCAGTTCCTGAGCATCAGCGCGGTGCTCGGCGGCGTGAAGGACATCCGCGAGGCGGTCGAGCGCGCGACCGCTGCGCGCGACGGGCTCGAGCAGCGGCGCACCATCGTCTTCGTCGACGAAGTGCATCGCTTCAACAAGAGCCAGCAGGACGCCTTCCTGCCGCACGTCGAGTCGGGCCTCTTCACCTTCATCGGCGCCACCACCGAGAACCCGTCGTTCGAGGTCAACTCGGCGCTGCTCTCGCGGGCCGCCGTGTATGTGCTGCAGTCGCTCGGCGAAGCCGACCTCAAGCAGATCGTCGCGAAGGCGCAGGCCATCGACGCATTGCCCGCCATCGAGGACGCCGCGCTCGAGCGCCTGATCGCCTATGCCGACGGTGATGCGCGCCGGCTGCTCAACACGCTCGAAACGCTGGCCGTCGCGGCACGCGCCGAGAAGCTCGAGGCCATCGGCGACGAATGGCTGCTGCGCGTGCTCGGCGAGCGCATGCGGCGCTACGACAAGGGCGGCGAGCAGTTCTACGACACCATCAGCGCGCTGCACAAGTCGGTGCGCGGCAGCGATCCAGATGCCGCGCTCTACTGGTTCGTGCGCATGCTCGATGGTGGCGCCGATCCGCGCTACATGGCACGCCGGCTGGTGCGCATGGCGAGCGAGGACATCGGCCTGGCCGATCCGCGCGCGCTGCGGCTCGCGCTCGACGCGGCCGAGGTCTACGAGCGCCTGGGCACGCCCGAGGGCGAACTCGCGCTGGCCCAGTGCGTGGTCTACCTCGCGATGGCGCCCAAGTCGAACGCGGTCTACACGGCCTACAACGCGGTGCGCGCGCTGGTCAAGAAGGACAGCACGCGGCCCGTGCCCATGCATCTGCGCAATGCCCCGACCAAGCTCATGAAGGAGCTCGACTACGGCAAGGGCTATCGCTACGCGCACGACGAGGAGGGCGGTTTCGCGGCCGGCGAGCAGTACCTGCCCGATGGCCTGCAGGGTCAGGTCTTCTACGAACCGGTCGATCGCGGACTCGAGATCCGCATCGGCGAGAAGCTGCGCGAACTGCGCCGCCGGAACGCCGAACAGGGCGACTGATACGCCCTTGCGGCGTGCACGCAAGGCGTGCATGGATACAAGCGCAAAGCGCATGACGTCAGCGGGTAAACCCCCGTCGATGCGCACCAAATCGGCGCTGGCCCGTGACTACAATCCCGCCCACTAAATCGGCAGCCACCACATGCTGGCTGGTTTTTTGCTTGTCAAGCCAAGGCGCCAAACCGGTGCCACGGTGGGTGAATGGCACCCCGCAACGGTGCAACACAGAGGAATCTTCTTTATGGACATCTTGCTGCAGCAGATCATCAACGGTCTGGTTCTCGGCAGCATGTACGCCTTGATAGCCTTGGGCTACACCATGGTGTACGGCATCATCAATCTGATCAATTTCGCGCACGGTGAAGTGCTCATGGTGGGGGCGCTCACGAGCTGGTCCATCATCGGGCTCATGCAGTCGTCGATGCCCGGCACGCCGGGCTGGCTGATATTGATCATCGCGCTGGTCATCGCGTGCGTCGTCGCCGCCACGCTGAACTTCGTGATCGAGAAAGTGGCCTACCGGCCGCTGCGCAACTCGCCCAAGCTCGCACCGCTGATCACCGCCATCGGCATGTCGATCCTGCTGCAGACGCTGGCGATGATCATCTGGAAGCCCACCAACAAGGCCTACCCGACGCTGCTGCCCTCGGACCCCATCCACATCGCCGGCGCCGTCATCTCGCCGACGCAGGTGATGATCCTCGGCGTCACCGCGGTCTCGCTGGCCATCCTCATGTGGCTGGTCAATTACACGAAGCTCGGCCGCGCGATGCGCGCCACCGCCGAGAACCCGCGCGTGGCCGCGCTGATGGGCATCCGCCCCGACATGGTCATCTCGGCCACCTTCATCATCGGTGCCGTGCTCGCGGCCATCGCGGGCGTCATGTACGCCTCCAACTACGGCATCGCGCAGCACGCGATGGGCTTCCTGCCCGGCCTCAAGGCCTTCACCGCGGCCGTGTTCGGCGGCATCGGCAACCTCGCGGGAGCGGTCGTCGGCGGCCTCCTGCTGGGGCTCATCGAAGCCATCGGCTCGGGCTACATCGGCACCCTCACGGGTGGCGTGCTCGGCAGCAACTACAGCGACATCTTCGCGTTCATCGTGCTGATCGTGATGCTCACGCTGCGCCCCGCCGGCCTGCTCGGCGAACGTGTGGCCGACCGCGCCTGAAGGAACTTGCCATCATGAAGAACAGCAAGAACCTCGCGCTCTACCTGGTCGGCGTCATCGCCGTGCTCGCGCTGCCGCTGCTGCTGCAAAGCCAGGGCAATGCCTGGGTGCGCATCGCCGACATCGCACTGCTCTACGTGCTGTTGGCACTGGGCCTGAACATCGTGGTCGGCTACGCCGGCCTGCTCGACCTGGGCTACGTCGCCTTCTTCGCGGTCGGTGCCTACCTGTTCGCGCTCATGGGCTCGGGCCACCTGTCCGAGACCTTCGAGTGGTTCAAGGCCACCTTCCCGAACGGCATGCACACCTCGCTGCTGATCGTGATACCGCTGGCCTTCGTGCTGGCCGCGCTGCTCGGCGTGCTGCTGGGCGCGCCCACGCTGAAGCTGCGCGGCGACTACCTCGCGATCGTGACGCTTGGCTTCGGCGAAATCATCCGCGTGTTCCTGAACAACCTCGACCAGCCGATCAACATCACGAACGGTCCCAAGGGCATCACCTCGATCGACTCGATCAAGTTCTGGGGCCTCGACCTGGGCAAGGCGCTGAAGTTCGACGGCTTCACCATCTCCTCGGTCACGCTGTACTACTACCTGTTCCTCGCGCTGGTGGTGGTCACCATCGTGATCTCGCACCGCCTGCAGGTCTCGCGCATCGGCCGCGCCTGGATGGCCATCCGCGAGGACGAGATCGCCGCCAAGGCGATGGGCATCAACACCCGCAACATGAAGCTGCTGGCCTTCGGCATGGGCGCGAGCTTCGGCGGCGTGTCGGGCGCGATGTTCGCGGCCTTCCAGGGCTTCGTCTCGCCCGAGTCGTTCAGCCTCATGGAGTCGGTGATGATCGTCGCCATGGTCGTGCTCGGCGGCATCGGCCACCTGCCCGGCGTGATCCTGGGCGCCGTGCTGCTGGCGGCCCTGCCCGAGGTGCTGCGCTACGTCGCCGGCCCGCTGCAGGCGCTGACCGACGGCCGCCTCGACGCCTCCATCCTGCGCCAGCTGTTCATCGCGCTGGCCATGATCGTCATCATGCTGGTGCGCCCGCGCGGCCTGTGGCCCTCGCCCGAGCATGGCAAGACGCTGCAGCGCAAGGGCGCCGCGGCGGTCGACCCGGCCCATGCTGCGGTCGCGCCCGGCTCGCTGCAGACCCACGCGCCCGGCGTCGATTCGCCGGCCGACGAAGTGCCCGGTGGCGCGTCGCGTTCCATGTCGATCAATCCGTGAGCCAGGAGACGCATCCCATGAGCACGGCAGACACCATCCTCAACGTCCGCGGCATCTCCAAGCGCTTCGGCGGCCTGCAGGCCCTCTCGGACGTCGGCATCACCATCCAGCGCGGCCAGGTCTATGGCCTGATCGGCCCCAACGGCGCCGGCAAGACCACCTTCTTCAACGTCATCACCGGCCTGTACACGCCCGACAGCGGCAGCTTCGAGCTCGCCGGCAAGCCCTACCAGCCCACGGCCGTGCACGAGGTGGCCAAGGCCGGCATCGCGCGCACCTTCCAGAACATCCGCCTGTTCGCCGAGATGACGGCGCTCGAGAACGTGATGGTCGGTCGCCACATCCGCACCCGCTCCGGCGTGGTCGGCGCGATGCTGCGCACCGGCGCCTTCAAGGCCGAGGAGAAGGCCATTGCCCAGCGCGCGCAGGAGTTGCTCGACTACGTGGGCATCGGCAAGTTCGCCGACTACAAGGCGCGCACGCTGAGCTACGGCGACCAGCGCCGCCTCGAGATCGCGCGCGCCCTGGCCACCGACCCGCAGCTCATCGCGCTCGACGAGCCCGCGGCCGGCATGAACATGACCGAGAAGGTCCAGCTGCGCGAGCTGATCGACCGCATCCGCCGCGACGACCGCACCATCCTGATCATCGAACACGACGTGAAGCTGATCATGGGCCTGTGCGACCGCGTCACGGTGCTCGACTACGGCAAGCAGATCGCCGAAGGCACGCCGGCGGATGTACAGAAGAACGAAAAGGTGATCGAGGCTTACCTCGGCACCGGAGGACATTGAGATGAGCGCAGCAGTGCAAACCCAAGAGGAAGTCGCGGCGGGCGCTTCGCAACGCAAGGCCGCGGGCAAGGTGTTGCTCAAGGTCAGCGGCCTGAAGGTCGGCTACGGCGGCATCCAGGCCGTCAAGGGCGTGGACTTCGAGGTGCGCGAGGGCGAGCTGGTCTCGCTGATCGGCTCCAACGGCGCCGGCAAGACCACCACCATGAAGGCGATCACCGGCACGCTGCCCGCGGGCGCGGGCGACATCGAGTTCCTGGGCCGCAGCATCAAGGGCCGCGGCGCCTGGGACCTGGTGGGCGAGGGCCTGGTGATGGTGCCCGAGGGCCGCGGCGTGTTCACGCGCATGACGATCACCGAGAACCTGCAGATCGGCGCCTACATCCGCAAGGACAAGGCCGGCATCGCGAGCGACATGGAGCGCGTCTTCGTGACCTTCCCGCGGCTGCGCGAGCGCAAGGACCAGCTGGCCGGCACGATGTCGGGCGGCGAGCAGCAGATGCTGGCCATGGGCCGCGCATTGATGGCACGCCCCAAGGTGCTGCTGCTCGACGAACCCACCATGGGCCTGTCGCCGATCATGTGCGACAAGATCTTCGAGGTGGTGCAGGCCGTTGCCGCGCAGGGCGTGACCATCCTGCTGGTCGAGCAGAATGCCAACCGCGCGCTGCAGCTGGCCGACCGCGGCTACGTGATGGAGTCGGGCCTGATCACCATGTCGGGCGATGCCAAGGGCCTGCTCAGCGATCCGAAGGTGCGCGCGGCGTACCTGGGCGAGTAAGCGGCACGGCTGGCCTTTCGAGGCCACGCAAAAAAAGGGCGGCGGTGCGAGGCACCGGCCGCCCTTTGTCTTGTGGGTGCGAGCTCAGTCGACCTTCGCGCCCGTGGCCTTCACCACCTGCTCGTACTTGCCGAGTTCGCTCTTCATGAAGGCGCCGAACTGCGCGGGCGTGCTGGCCACCGGCTCGGCCAGCAGCAGCGCGAAGCGCGACTTCGTCTCCGGCGCGTTCAGCGCGTCGACGAAGGCATGGTTGAGCTTGGCGATCACGTCCGGCGGCGTGTGGGCCGGTGCGACCAGGCCCCACCAGGTGTCGATCGAGAAGTCCTTGAGCGTGTCCGACACCGGCGGCACCTCGGGCAGGGCGCTGCTGCGCTGCAGGGTGGTCACGGCGATCGCCTTGAGCTTGCCCGAGCGGATGTTGGGCGCGGCGGTGGCGAGGTTGTCGAAGTTGAAGTCGACCTGGCCCGACACCAGCGCCAACTGCGCCGGGTTGCCGCCGTTGTAGGGGATGTGCACCGCGAAGATGCCGGCGGCCTTCTTGAACATCTCGCCCGCGAGATGGCCGGCGCTGCCGTTGCCGCCGCTGCCGTAGTTGAGCTTGCCGGGGTTGGCCCGGGCGTAGGCGATCAGGTCCTTGAGCGTGGCGATCTTCAGGCGCTGCGCGGTCTCCGCGTTCATCACCAGCACGTTGGGCACGCGGACCATCTGCGTGATCGGCGCGAAGTCGGTCGCCGCGTTGAAGGGCATCTTGCTGTAGAGCCAGGGGTTTACCGCGTTGGTGGCGGTGGCGGCGATGCCGATGGTCAGGCCATCGGGCGCGGCCTTGGCGACGATGTCGGCGCCGATGTTGCCGCCCGCGCCGGGCTTGTTGTCGATGATCACCGGGCCGCCGAGCGTGTCGCGCACGCGTTCGGCCAGCGCGCGCGCCGTCACGTCGATGGGGCCGCCGGCCGCATAGGGCACGACGAGGCGGATCGGCCGCTGCTGCTGGGCCAGGGCGGGGGCGCCGGTGGCCAGGGCGAGCGTGGAGAGGGCGAGGGTGGCGAGGAAGGTCTTGCGGGTTGTCATGCCCCGGATTGTCGGCGCGCCGCGCGGCGGCCGCAGCGTGGCTATCCCTAGCCGGCGCGCCGGGCCGCCAGCTTCAGGGCAGTGCCTTGTCGGCCTCGGTGGTGAAAGCGTCGGCGAAGAACTCTTCCTCGGGCAGGCCCGCGAGCGCCACGTAGTCGCGCTTGGCCGAGTCCACCACGATCGGCGCGCCGCAGGCATAGACCTGGTGGCCCGAGAGGTCGGCGAAGTCTTCCAGCACGGCGGCATGGACGAAGCCGGTGCGGCCGGTCCAGTTGTCCTCGGGCGTGGCGTTGGAGATCACCGGCACGTAGCGCAGGTTCGGCATCTGCGCGAGCTGCTCGCGCACCCAGTCGTCCATGTAGAGGTCCTCGGGCCGGCGGCCGCCCCAGTAGAGCGTGGCGGGGCGGTCGATGGCCTTGAACTTCATGTGTTCGAGCAGCGCCTTGATCGGCGCGAAGCCGGTGCCCGAGGCCAGCAGGATCAGCGGCTTGTCCGAGTCCTCGCGCAGGAAGAAGCTGCCGTAGGGGCCCTCGATGCGCAGGATCTCCTTTTCCTTCATGGTGAGGAACACGTGGTCGGTGAACTTGCCGCCCGGCAGGTGGCGCAGGTGCAGCTCGATGCCCGTGCCCGGCTCGCCCAGCGTGTGCGGCGCATTGGCCATCGAGTAGCTGCGGCGCGCGCCGTCGCGCAGGATGAATTCCACGTACTGCCCCGCGTAGAACTGCAGCGGCTCGCCGGCCGGCAGCTGCAGGCGCAGCTGCATCACGTCGTGCGACTTGCGCGCGAGTGCGAGCACCCGCACCGGCATCTTGCGGATCGGATGGGCGCCGGCCTCGGTCACCTGGCGCGATTCGAGCACCACGTCGCTGCGCGCGCGGGCGCAGCAGGTCAGCACGAAACCCGCGAGCTGTTCCTCCGCGCTCAGGGCCTTGCTCTGGTGCGGGCCGAGCTCGACCTCGCCCGAGAGCTTGCGGCACTTGCACGAGCCGCAGGCGCCGTCCTTGCAGCCATAGGGCAGGCCGATGCCCTGGCGGATGCCGGCAGCGAGGATGGTTTCGTCGCCTTGCGCCGCGAAATGGCGGCCGCTGGGTTCGACGGTGATGGAAAAGCCCGCCTCATGCGGCGCTGCAACAGTCATCGGTATTCTTCGGCTTGGATCAGCCCGTTACATGGGGGCTGAAAAAGAAAAGGGAACCCGAATTTTGCCTTCAATCCATAGCCCCTCCGGCGCGCTGCCGGCGCGCTTCCGCCGGACGCGTCTCCTGATCGTCGGCTGCGGCGACGTCGGCCAGCGCGTGGCGCGCGATCTGCGCGGGCGCGTGTCGCTGGTGGCGCTCACCTCCTCGGCCGAGCGCGTGAGCGCTTTGCGCGCCGCGGGCATCCGGCCGCTGATCGGCAATCTCGACGATCCGAAGACCCTGCGGCGCCTGTCGGCCCTGGGCACGCGCGTGCTGCACCTGGCGCCGCCGCCGCGCGACAGCGGCTCGGCCTGGTGGCGCGACCAGCGCACCGCCGCGCTGGTGCGCGCGCTGCGGCTGCGCGCGCTGCCCGATGCGCTGGTCTACGGCTCGACCAGCGGCGTCTATGGCGATTGCGGTGGCGCGCGCGTGAGCGAGACCCGCGCCGTGCGCCCCGACACGCCGCGCAGCCATCGGCGCGTCGATGCCGAGCGCGCCGTGCGCTGGTTCGGCCGCAGCACGGGCGTGCGCGCCAGCATCCTGCGCATCCCGGGCATCTACGCGCCCGACCGCGAAGGCGGCACGCCGCGCCAGCGGCTGCAGCGCGGCACGCCGGTGCTGCGGCGCGAGGACGACGTCTACACCAGCCACATCCATGCCGACGACCTCGCGCGCGCCTGCATCGCGGCGCTGTTCCGCGGCCGGCCGCAGCGCATCGTGCATGCCTCGGACGACACCGAGCTGCGCATGGGCGACTACATCGACCTCGCGGCCGACCTCTACGGCATGCCGCGCCCGCCGCGGGTGGCGCGCGAGGAGGCCGAGCGCCAGCTGCCGCTGCAACTGCTGAGCTTCATGGGCGAATCGCGCCGGCTCGACAACACGCGGCTCAAGCGCGAGCTGCGCGTGCGGCTCGCGCATCCGACGGTGCATACCGGGCTGCGCGAGGAAATCTGAGAGGGGAGGCGGAGTCCGCGAAGGACACCGGAAAAGAAGGCGCCGTGTGTGGTGCCCGGGGCCGGAATCGAACCGGCACGCCTTGCGGCGGGGGATTTTGAGTCCCCTGCGTCTACCAATTTCACCACCCGGGCACGGCAGGAAGGAAGCCCAAAATTATGGCACAGTGGAATGATGAACCGTCCCGAAGCTGATTCTTTTGCATATCCGCTACCCTCCGGGGCGGCAACCAGCGCCTTCCGCGCAGCCGACCGGACGCAGTCATGACCCACAAGTACCCCACCATCGAAGACGCCATCGGCCGCACGCCGCTGGTCGCGCTGCAGCGCATCAACGCCGAAGAGAACGCGCGGCGCAACAACGTGATCCTCGGCAAGCTCGAGGGCAACAACCCCGCCGGTTCGGTCAAGGACCGTCCGGCGCTTTCGATGATCAAGCGCGCCGAGGAGCGCGGCGAGATCAAGCCCGGCGACACGCTGATCGAGGCCACCTCGGGCAACACCGGCATCGCGCTCGCGATGGCCGCGGCCGTGAAGGGCTACCACATGGTCCTGATCATGCCGGAGGACCTCTCGATCGAGCGCGCCCAGACCATGAAGGCCTTCGGCGCCGAGCTCGTGCTCACGCCCAAGAGCGGCGGCATGGAATACGCGCGCGACCTCGCCGAGCAGATGGTGGCGCAGGGCAAGGGCCGCGTGCTCGACCAGTTCGCCAACCCCGACAACCCGCGCATCCACTACGAGACCACCGGCCCCGAGATCTGGGCCGACACCCAGGGCAAGGTCACGCACTTCGTGAGCGCCATGGGCACCACCGGCACCATCACGGGCGTGTCGCGCTTCCTGAAGGAAAAGAACCCCGCGATCCGCATCGTCGGCGCGCAGCCGGCCGAGGGCTCGCGCATTCCCGGCATCCGCAAGTGGCCGGCCGAATACCTGCCGAAGATCTTCGACCCGAGCCGTGTCGACCAGGAGATCAGCGTGAGCCAGGACGATGCCGAGGAGATGTGCCGGCGCCTCGCGCGCGAAGAGGGCATCTTCGGCGGCATCTCGGCCGCCGGCGCGCTGTGGGCGGCGCTGCAGGTCGCCAACACGGTCGAGAACGCCACCATCGTGTTCGTGGTCTGCGACCGCGGCGATCGCTACCTGTCGACCGGCGTCTTCCCCGCCTGATGCCAGCACCCCGGTGCGCCACGCGGCGCGCCGGCGGTTCCCCGGAACGAGACAAGAAAGAACAAGAGCCACCCCATGCCCCATCCCAAGTTCTGCCAGGCCTGCGCCACGCCGCTCGAATGGATCGCGCTGATGGAAGACGGCGGTCCCAAGGAGCGCCTGCGCTGCCCCAACTGCGGCCACACGCACTGGAACAATCCGACGCCGGTGCTGGCCGCCATCGTCGAATACCGCGGCCAGGTGCTGCTGGCGCGCAACGCGGCCTGGCCCGGCAAGATGTTCGCGCTGATCACCGGCTTCATGGAGGCCGGCGAGACGCCCGAGGAAGGCATCGCGCGCGAGGTCAAGGAAGAGACCAACCTCGACGTGAGCGCGACGAAGATCGTCGGCGCCTACGACTTCCAGCGCATGAACCAGGTCATCATCGCCTACCACGTGGTGGCCGATGGCGAGGTCAGGCTCTCGCCCGAGCTGGTCGACTACCGCCTCTACGACCTGCCCGACCTCAAGTGCTGGCCCGCCGGCACGGGCTATGCGCTGGCCGACTGGCTGCGCACGCGCGGCCACGAGCCGGTGTTCTTCACCGCGGCCGAGAACGAGGAACGCCGCCGCGGCCTGAACCTGCCGCCCGAGCCGCCCGTCGGCAAGGGAGCCTGAGCATGGACGTCGACCGCGAAATCGACACCCGCGGGCTCAACTGCCCGCTGCCCATCCTCAAGGCCAAGAAGTCGCTCAACGACATGGCCAGCGGCCAGCTGCTGCGCGTGGTCTCGACCGACCCCGGCTCGGTGCGCGACTTCCAGGCCTTCGCGCGCCAGACCGGCAATGCGTTGATGGAACAGCAGACGGTCGGCACCGACTTCATCCATGTGCTGAAGCGGCGCTGAGGCCGCGCGCGACACGGCATCGAAAAGCAAAAAGGCCGGGAATCGCTGCCCGGCCTTTCGATTTGGAGCGACCCGGTTCAGAGCTTCAGGCTCTTGAGGTACTCGCGGAACTGCCCGCCCACTTCCGGATGCGCGAGCGCCAGCTCCACGCTGGCCTGCAGGAAGCCTTCCTTGCTGCCGCAGTCGTAGCGCACGCCCTTGTAGGAATAGGCGTAGACCGATTCCTTCTTCATCAGCGCGGCGATGCCGTCGGTGAGCTGGATCTCGCCGCCCGCGCCCTTGGGCTGCTCGCGGATCTCGGCGAACACGCCAGGCGTGAGGATGTAGCGGCCTGCCACGCCCAGGCGCGAGGGAGCGTCCTCGGGCTTCGGCTTCTCGACCATGCGGTTGACCTTGACCAGGCCGTCCTCGATGGCGTCGCCGGCCACGATGCCGTAGCGCTTCACGTGCTCGAGCGGCACTTCCTGCACCGCCAGCAGCGAGCTGCCGAGGCGCGCGAAAGCGGCGGTCATCTGGGCCAGCACCGGTTCGCCGCCCGTGGGGCCGACCATCAGGTCGTCGGCCAGCAGCACGGCGAAGGGCTCGTTGCCCACCAGGTGCTCGGCGCACAGCACCGCGTGGCCCAGGCCCAGCATGCGCGGCTGGCGCACGTAGGAGCAGGTCATGTCGTCGGGCATCACCGAGCGTGCGATGTTCAGCAGCGCATCCTTGCCGCTGGCCTCGAGCTGGCTCTCGAGTTCGTAGGCGGTGTCGTAGTGATCCTCGATCGCGCGCTTGTTGCGGCCGGTCACGAAGATCATGTCGCGGATGCCCGCGGCATAGGCTTCCTCGACGGCGTACTGGATCAGGGGCTTGTCGACCACCGGCAGCATTTCCTTGGGCTGGGCCTTGGTGGCCGGCAGGAAGCGGGTGCCGAAGCCTGCAACGGGAAATACGGCCTTGCGGATGCGCGTCGGGGAGGTGGACATGGGCAATTCGGTGTCGGTTCGTTCAGGAAGAAGGAAGGAGTGAGGGCCGCGGGGGCCGTCCGGAACTGCGGCGGCGGAACCGGTCCGCCGCCTGGCCGATTCTGCATCGGCCACCCATCCTACCGGCCTGCGGACAAGCCCGTATGTCAGCCGAGGCGCACAAGCTGGTCGCGCAGGCGCTCCAGCGTGGCCGTGAAGTCGGCCAGGCGCTTGCGCTCCTGCTCGATCACGGCCGGCGGCGCCTTGGCCACGAAGGCCTCGTTGCCGAGCTTGCCGTTGACCTTGGCGATCTCGCCCTCGATGCGGGCGATCTCCTTGCCGATGCGCACGCGTTCGGCCGCCTTGTCGATCTCCATGTGCAGGCACAGGCGGGCATTGCCGACCACGGCCACCGGCGCGGCCTCGGCGGCCGCGGCCCAGGCGGCCTCGTCGTCGAACACGCGCACTTCCTTGAGCTTGGCGAGCGCCTGCAGCACCGGCGCGGCCTCGCGCAGGAAGGCCGCGCCCTCGGCGTCGTCGGCCACGGCGTACAGCGGCAGCCGCATCGCGGGCGAGACGTTCATCTCGCCGCGCAGGGTGCGGCAGCCGTCCACCAGCGCCTTGAGCCGCGCCACGTGGGCCTCGGCGGCCTCGTCGATGCGCTCGGGCTGGCTGAGCGGATAGGCCGCCACCATCACCGATTCGCCCGTGCGGCCCGCCACCGGCGCGACCTTCTGCCACAGCTCTTCGGTGATGAACGGGATCACCGGATGCGCGAGGCGCAGCAGGGTTTCGAGCGTGCGGATCAGCGTGCGGCGCGTGGCACGCTTCTGGGCATCGTCGCCGGTCTGGATCTGCACCTTGGCGATCTCGAGGTACCAGTCGCAGAACTCGTCCCAGGCGAACTGGTAGATCGCGTTGGCGACGTTGTCGAGCCGGTACTCCTCGAAGCCCTTGGCGACCTCGGCCTCGACGCGCTGCAGCTGCGAGACGATCCAGTAGTCGGCGCGGCTGAACTTCAGGTAGCCGTGCGCCGGACCGCCGACCTTGCACTCTTCCTTCGTGTGCTCCTTGAGGCCGCAGTCCTGGCCCTCGCAGTTCATCAGCACGAAGCGGGTGGCGTTCCACAGCTTGTTGCAGAAGTTGCGGTAGCCCTCGCAGCGCTTGCTGTCGAAGTTGATGCTGCGGCCCAGCGAGGCCAGCGAAGCGAAGGTGAAGCGCAGCGCGTCGGCGCCGAAGGCCGGGATGCCCTCGGGGAATTCCTTCTGCGTGTTCTTGCGCACCGTGGGCGCGGTCTCGGGCTTGCGCAGGCCCTGGGTGCGCTTGTCGAGCAGCTCGGGCAGCTCGATGCCGTCGATCAGGTCGACCGGGTCGAGCACGTTGCCCTCGGACTTGCTCATCTTCTTGCCCTGCGCGTCGCGCACCAGGCCGTGGATGTAGACGTCCTTGAACGGCACGCGGCCGGTGAAGTGCTTGGTCATCATGATCATCCGGGCGACCCAGAAGAAGATGATGTCGTAGCCCGTGACCAGCACGCTCGAGGGCAGGTAGAGGTTGTAGTCGCTCGTGGGCTCGGTGCCCTGGTTCGGCCAGCCCAGCGTCGAGAACGGGAACAGGGCCGCGGAGAACCAGGTGTCGAGCACGTCCTCCTCGCGGCGCAGCGTCTTGCCGGGCGCCTTGGCCTGGGCTTCCTCCTCGCTGCGCGCGACGTAGACATTGCCCTCGTCGTCGTACCAGGCCGGGATCTGGTGGCCCCACCAGAGCTGGCGCGAGATGGTCCAGTCCTGGATGTTCTCCATCCAGTGGTTGTAGGTGTTGATCCAGTTCTCGGGCACGAAGCGCACCTCGCCCGAGCGCACCACGTCGATCGCCTTCTGCGCGATCGACTGGCCGTCGGCGCCGGGCTTGGTCATGGCCACGTACCACTGGTCGGTCAGCATCGGCTCGACGATGGCGCCGGTGCGCGCGCAGCGCGGCACCATCAGCTTGTGCTTCCTGGTCTCGACCAAGAGGCCCAGCGCGTCGAGGTCGGCCACCACGGCCTTGCGCGCCACGAAGCGGTCGAGGCCGCGGTATTTCTCGGGCGCGTTGTCGTTGACGGTCGCGTCGAGCGTGAGGATGCCGATGGTCTCGAGCTGGTGGCGCTGGCCCACCGCATAGTCGTTGTAGTCGTGCGCGGGCGTGACCTTCACCACGCCGGTGCCGAAGGCCTTGTCGACGTAGTCGTCGGCGATCACCGGGATCAGCCGGTCGACCAGCGGCAGGCGCACCTGCTTGCCGATCAGCGCCTTGTAGCGCTCGTCTTCCGGATGGACCATCACGGCCGTGTCGCCGAGCATGGTCTCGGGCCGGGTGGTGGCCACCGTGAGCGTGCCCGAACCGTCTTCCAGCGGGTAGGCGATGTGCCAGAGCCAGCCGTCCTCTTCCTCGCTCTCGACCTCGAGGTCGCTCACGGCGGTCTTGAGCGTCGGATCCCAGTTCACCAGGCGCTTGCCGCGGTAGATCAGGCCCTCTTCATAGAGCTTGACGAAGGTGTCCATCACCACGGGCGAAAGCTTCTCGTCCATGGTGAAGTATTCGCGGCTCCAGTCGACGGTGTCGCCCATGCGGCGCATCTGCTGGGTGATGGTGTTGCCGCTGCGTTCCTTCCACTCCCAGACCTTGGCGATGAAGTTCTTGCGTGCTTCCTGCGGCGTCGGGCCCATCTCGTGGCGGCTGATGTTCTGCGCCTGCAGCTGGCGCTCGACCACGATCTGGGTCGCGATGCCCGCGTGGTCGGTGCCCGGCAGCCACAGCGTGTTGTCGCCCTTCATGCGGTGGTAGCGCGTGAGGCTGTCCATGATCGTCTGGTTGAACGCATGGCCCATGTGCAGCGTGCCCGTCACGTTGGGCGGCGGCAGCTGGATCGAGAACGCGCCGGCGTCGGCCTTCGGCTTCCCGGTGCCGCGCCAGCCCGCGTGCGCGTAGCCGCGCTTTTCCCATTCGGGACCCCAGTGCGCCTCGAGGGCCGCGGGTTCGAACGATTTGGAAAGGCTCTCGAGGCCGGGTTGGGCGGTGGGTGTGGTGGGTTCGCTCATGGGGGCTTGGGGCAATGCGGCCATGGCGCCGGTACGCAGGTCGTACGGGCCGCGGGCCGCGCGGAGGCAGGGAAGGTCGGCGATTTTACCGGCGCCGCAAGGGGCGGGCGGGCCAACAGATAATTCCGCGATGCTGTTCCTGCTCTCTCCCGCCAAGTCGCTCGACTACGACACCCCGGTCCCCGCCGAAGTCCCCGCCACCCAACCCCATTTCGAGAGCCCGAAGGGCCCCTCGGTCGAACTGATCAAGCTGCTGCGCGAGAAGTCGCCGCAGCAGATCTCCGAGCTGATGCGCCTGTCGGACAAGCTCTCGGCCCTCAACGTGGCGCGCTATGCCGCCTGGCGTCCCAAGAGCACCGGGCAGAACGCCCGCCAGGCCGCCTTCGCCTTCGACGGCGACGTCTACGGCGGCTTCGACGCGCGCTCGTTCACGCCCGCGCAATTGGACTGGGCGCAGGACCACGTCTGCATCCTCAGCGGCCTGTACGGCGTGCTGCGCCCGCTCGACCGGCTGCAGCCCTACCGGCTCGAGATGGGCACCGCGCTGGCCAACCGGCACGGCAAGGACCTCTATGCCTTCTGGGGTGCGCGCATCGCCGAGCACCTCAACGAGCGGCTGGCGGCCGACCGCACGCCGGTGGTGATCAACGCCGCCTCGCAGGAGTACTTCCGCGCCGTCGATACCAAGGCGCTCAAGGCGCGTGTGGTCGAATGCGTGTTCGAGGAGTGGAAGGGCGACCGCTACAAGGTCATCAGCTTCTTCGCCAAGCGCGCGCGCGGCCTGCTGGCGCGCTGGGCCGTGCTGCACCGCGTGGCCACGCCCAAGGCGCTGGAAAAATTCGATCTCGAGGGTTATGGTTTCGACGCCCAGGTGTCCACGGCCGAACGGCTGGTCTTCAGGAGAAAACTCGTATGAATGATGTGAGGGAAGCAGGCGAGGCAACCGGAGCGCGCGCATGACGCAGGCCGTGAGTCCCGAACTGCGCGACTGGCTGGTGAGCCAGCTCGCGGCCGGCCATTCGGTGCCCGCGCTGCGCGCCTCGATGCGCGCAGCCGGCTGGCACGACGCCGCCACCGACATCGCGCTGGCCCAGCTCGAGGCCGGCTTTCCCGAATCCAGGGCCGCGTCGGCGCTGCCGCCGCGCACCTCGATGCCGGGCCCCGACCTCGAGGGCTCGCCGCTGTACATCGATGCCGGCGACCGCCGCGTGCAGGTGCTGCAGACCATGAAGCACCCGCGCGTGATCGTCTTCGGCAACCTGCTGTCGGCCGAGGAGTGCGAGGCGCTGATCGCGGCCGCGCGCGTGCGGCTCGCGCGCTCGCTTACGGTCGAGACCAAGACCGGCGGAGAGGTGCTCAACGTCGACCGCACCAGCGAAGGCATGTTCTTCGAGCGCGGCGAGAACGAGACCGTGCAGCGGCTCGAGCAGCGCCTGGCGCTGCTGCTGCGCTGGCCGCTGGAGTTCGGCGAGGGGCTGCAGATCCTGCGCTACGCGCCCGGCGCGCAGTACCGGCCGCACTACGACTATTTCGATCCCGGCGAGCCCGGCACGCCCACCATCCTCAAGCGCGGCGGCCAGCGCGTCGCCACGCTGGTGATGTACCTGCAGGAGCCCGAGAAGGGCGGCGCCACCACCTTCCCCGACGTCGGCCTCGAGGTCGCGCCGGTGCGCGGCACCGGCGTGTTCTTCAGCTACGACCATCCCGATCCCGCCACCCGCACGCTGCACGGCGGCGCGCCCGTGGTCGCGGGCGAGAAGTGGGTTGCCACCAAGTGGCTGCGCGAACGCGAGTTCCGCTAGCCCGCAACACAAGAAAGCCGCGATGAAGGTCCAGGCCAACGGATTGCAGATCGAAGTCGACGACACCGGCGGCGAGGGCCGGCCGGTGATCCTGCTGGTGATGGGCCTGGGCATGCAGCTCGTGGCCTGGCCGCGCGATTTCGTGCAGCCGCTGGTCGACGCCGGCTTTCGCGTGCTGCGCCACGACAACCGCGACATCGGCCTGAGCGAAGGCTTCGACCACAAGGGCGTGGGCAACATCGTCTGGGAGAGCATCCGGCTGCGCCTGGGCCTGCCGGTGCGCTCGGCCTACACGCTGCAGGACATGGCGGCCGATTCGCTGGGCGTGCTCGACGCGCTGGGCATCGCGCAGGCGCACGTGGTCGGCGCCTCGATGGGCGGCATGATCGCGCAGCGCATGGCCGCGACCGCGCCCACGCGCGTGCAGAGCCTCGTGAGCATCATGAGCTCGAGCGGCGCGCGCGGCCTGCCCGGTCCGCGCCGCGAAGTGGCCGCGATGCTGCTGCGGCGCCCGCTGGGCCGCGGCGAGGACGAGCTGATCGCGCACAGCATCCGCCTGCTGCGCCTGATCCAGAGCCCGGCCTATCCGCAGACCGACGAGGCGCTGGCCGAGCGCCTGCGCTTCGCCATGCGCCGTGCCTACCATCCGGCCGGCATGTTCCGCCAGATGCTCGCCATCGGCGCCGACACCGAGCGCCCCGAACTGCTGGGCCGCATCCAGTGCCCGACCCTGGTGCTGCACGGCGAGCCCGACGCGCTGGTGCCGATCGCCTGCGGCCAGGACACGGCGCGCCGCATCCCCGGCGCGCAGTTCGTGCCCATTCCCGGCATGGGCCACGACCTCCCGCCCGAGGTCTGCGCCATCCTTGCCAGACACATCGTCCCGTTCCTGAACGCGACGCCATCCCGCCATCCATGAGCCGCGACGCCTCCCACACCCCCAACCCCAACACGCCCGAGCAGTCCCAGCTCGGCCGCGCCTCGGCCTACGCCGACCGCTACGACCCCACGCTGCTGTTCCCGATCGCGCGCGCCACCCAGCGCGAGGCCATGGGCATCGCGGCCGGCGCCCTGCCCTTCTTCGGCGCCGACCTCTGGACCGCCTTCGAACTGAGCTGGCTCAACCCGCGCGGCAAGCCGCAGCTCGCGATCGCGCACTTCACCGTGCCCTGCGAGACGCCCAACATCATCGAGAGCAAGAGCTTCAAGCTCTACCTCAACAGCTTCAACAACACCGCCTTCGCCGACGCCGAGGCCGTGCGCGAACGCCTGCGCACCGACCTGGCCGAGGCGCTGTGGCGCGGCAGCGACCGCGCGGCGGGCATCGGCGTGAAGCTGGTCGCGCCCGAGCTGTTCGACCGCGAGCCGGTGCACGAGCTCGACGGCCTGGATCTCGACCGGCTCGACATCGAGTGCACGCACTACCAGCCCGCGCCCGAGCTGCTCTCGAGCGACGCCACGCAGGTGCCGGTCACCGAGACGCTGACCAGCCGGCTGCTCAAGAGCAACTGCCTGGTCACGGGCCAGCCCGACTGGGGCAGCGTGCAGATCCGCTACAGCGGCCCGCCGATCGACCAGGCCGGGCTGCTCGCCTACATCGTGAGCTTTCGCAACCACAACGAATTCCACGAGCCCTGCGCCGAGCGCATGTTCACCGACATCTGGAAGCACTGCCACCCTACCAAGCTCGCGGTGTACGCGCGCTACACGCGGCGCGGAGGGCTCGACATCAACCCGTTTCGCACCAGCTGGCCGCAGGCGCTGCCGGCCAACGTGCGCACGGCGCGCCAGTAGGCGGATCGGTGTCGTCGAAGTTTTTTTGAAGATTTTTTGCTCGAACTCGAAAATGGCGTTTTTGGGGCATATAATCTGAGGCTTCGCGGGAATAGCTCAGTTGGTAGAGCGCAACCTTGCCAAGGTTGAGGTCGAGAGTTCGAGACTCTTTTCCCGCTCCAAATTTTTTGCTTCTTCGAAGGGCCCGCAAGACCCGCCGCAGAACGCAAGCGAAGACGAAAGAAAAGGCCGCTGACCCCAGCGGCCTTTTTCTTTTTCCGCGGCCGTTCGCGAGGGGCGGCCCGGCCCGTGTGGCATCCTGCCCGCATGACCCCCGACACCCGCTCGCTGCGCCTGTTCGTGGCCGTGGCCGACCACGGCAGCATCAGCGAGGGCGCCAAGCGCTGCCACCTCGCGCTCGCGGCCGCGAGCAAGCGCATCTCCGACCTCGAGGCGCGCGCGCGGCTGCCGCTCCTGGTGCGCCATGCGCGCGGCGTCACGCTCACGTCCGCCGGCCATGGCCTGTTGCTGCATGCGCGCGCCGTGCTCTCGGCCATGGACCGGCTCGGCGCCGAGCTCGACGACTTCCAGAACGGCGTGGCGGGCGTGGTGAGCATCACGGCCAATGCCTCGACCATCGCGCAGTTCCTGCCGGCGCAGATCGGCTCCTTCCTGCGGCTGCATCCGGTGCTCAAGATCGACCTGCAGGAGCGCGCGAGCACCGAGGTGGTGAAGGCGGTGCAGGCCGGCCTGGCCGACATCGGCGTGATCGAGGGCAACACGCCGGCCGATCCGCTCGAATGCCTGCCCTACCGCAGCGACGAACTGGCCGTGGTGGTGGCGCGCGACCATCCGCTGGGCCGGCGCAAGCGCATCGGCGCGGACGAGGTGCTGCGCCACGAGCACATCGTGGTGCGCGAAGGCACGGCGCTGCACCGCGTGCTGCTGAGCGCCGCGCTCGAGGCGCAGGTGCCGCTCAAGGTGCGGATGCAGGTCGGCAGCTTCGACATGGTGTGCCGCATGGTGGAGCAGGGCGCGGGCATCGGCGTGCTGCCCTATGCGGCCATCCTGCCGCAGCTGCAGATCCTCAAGCTGCGCTGCCTCAAGCTCGATGCCCCCTGGGCCGTGCGCCGCCACCTGCTGTGCGTGCGCCGGCAGCAGGACCTGACGGTGGCCGCGCGCTCGGTGCTGGAACACCTGAGCCGGCCCGACTGAAGCACGAGGCTTCGCGCCGCGCGAAGCCTCGCTCCCGCCAAAAACGAATTGTTCTCCACCGGGGCGCGCGCAAAGATGCGCGCACAACGAAGGAGACAATTTTGAAGATCGTTCGCGTCAGCGCCACGCCGCTGAACATTCCCGTCGCCATCGACGTGCTGGGGCTCGACAAGAAGACCTCGCTGTCGCTGTGCCTGACCGAGATCGAGACCGACACGGGCCTCGTCGGCCACGGCATGACCGCCATCACCGAGGAGGAGATCGTCGCCGCCGCGGTGCGCGAGGTGGCGGGCCCGGCGCTGATCGGCGAGGACCCGATGGCCACCGAGCGCCTGTGGGACAAGCTCTACTGGCTGCTGTCGCCGCGCGGCCAGACCGGCTACGCGAGCCATGCCATCGCCGCGCTCGACATCGCGCTGTGGGACCTGAAGGCGAGGGCGCTGGGCCAGCCGCTGTGGCGCCTGCTCGGCGGCGCGCGCGCCAGGGTGCCGGTGTATGCGACCTTCGGCTTCGGTTTCTTCGAGCGCGACCAGCTCGCGGCCGCCGCCAAGCTGTGGGTGGAGCAGGGCTTTCGCCGGCTGAAGATGACCGTCGGCGGCCATGCGCTCGCGCGCCGCGACGAGCCGCGGCCGATCGACGAGGTGATCGCCGAGGACGTGCGCCGCGTCGCCGCGGTGCGCGAGGCGGTCGGCCCCGAGGTGAAGCTCTATGTGGACGCCAACTGCGGCCTCGACCTGTTCCATGCGAGCGAGCTCGCGCGCCGCATCGAGCCCTACGGCATCAGCTTCTTCGAGGAGCCGCTGACGCAGAACGACGTGCGCCAGATGGCCCAGCTGCGCGCGCGCACCAGCATCCCGCTGGCCTGCGGCCAGAACGAGGGCCTGGCCTTCCGTTTCCGCGACCTGCTGGTGAACCAGGCGGCCGATGTGCTGCAGCCCAACGTGACGATCTCGGGTGGCTACTCGCAGTGCCTGAAGATCGCGGGCATGGCGCAGGCCTTCAACGTGCCGATCGACAACGGCGGCGCCTGGCCCTTCCACAACATGCACCTGCATGCGGGGGTGTCGAATGGTGGGCTGGTCGAGTACCACTACGTGGCGGTGAAGATGCTGCAGCAGATCTTCGACGGCCTGCCCGTGCCCGATCAGGGCTGGCTCACGCTGCCCGAGACGCCGGGCCTGGGCTTCGCGCCCAACGCCGAGCGCGTGCGCGAACTCGCGAAGCTGCCGACCTCGCGCGGCAAGGGCAAGGCCTGAACGATGAAGACGACAACACCCACGATCTTTCGCTCGCGTCGTCTCGCACTGCGCGCCGCAACGGCCCTCGGCCTTGCGGGCCTGCTCGCGACGCCCATGGCCTGGGCCCAGAAGTACCCCGACAAGCCGATCCGCCTCATCGTCGGCTATTCGGCCGGCGGCGGCGTCGATGCCGTGGCGCGCCTGCTGAGCGCGCGCCTGCCCGCGGTGCTGGGCCAGCAGGTGCTGGTGGAGAACCGCACCGGCGCCACCGGTCTCATCGCGGCCGACTTCGTCGCCAAGGCGCCGCCCGATGGCTACACGCTGATGATGGGCGACAGCGCCTTGCTGATCGCCAAGCTGCTGCAGCCGAAGATCGCGATCGATCCGCTCACCAGCTTCAAGCCGGTGGCCGGTGCCTTCGTCTCGCCGCTGATGATCGTCACGGGCAACGACTTCCCCGCGAAGACGCCGGGAGAATTCGTCGCCCAGCTCAAGGCGAACCCGGGCCGCTTCTCGTTCGCGACCTCGGGCGTGGGCACGGTGCAGCACCTGGGTTTCGAGATGCTCAAGCAGTCCACCGGCAGTTTCGTGGTGCATGTGCCGTACCGCGGCGCCGCGCAGATCGTGCCCGACGTGATCGGCGGCCAGGTGCCGATCGGCGTGGTCAGCGCGACAGCCGCGATGGCGCAGTCCAAGGCCGGCAAGCTGCGCGCGGTGGCGTTGATGAACAGCGCGAAGCTCGAAGGGGCCGAGAACATCGCGCCGCTGGCCGATGCGTTGCCGGGGTTCGATGTGGCGCCGCGCATCTTCGTGCTCGCACCTGCTGGAACGCCCAACGAGATCGTCGACCGGTTCTCAGCCGCCGTGAAGACCGTGCTCGATGCGCCCGATGCTGGGACTGCCGCGGCGGCGCAAGGCACCCTGCGGGCGTATGCCACGCCGGCGCAACTCGGCAAGGACATGGCCGAGGAGACGGTGCGGTGGAAACGCATCATCACGGAGCAGCGGATCGTGGCGGATGGGGGGTGATTTCTTGTCCGGGGCGGGCTCACGCCGACGGGGTACTCCCCTCCGCGAATGTCCCCCGCCTTCGG
>NZ_JBMDKG010000060.1:0-51618 GCF_057809595.1 Variovorax sp. FG153 | reverse complement strand
TGAGTACGGGCCGGAAGTTCAACCGGATGCGATTTTTTTACCGAGGGTTTTCACCATGCCCGGGCGCCGTCTATGCACCGGCAAAGCGCCTCGAGAGGCAGGCTACGTCGCGTCAAGTTCAATCCATTCACATCGGCTTCGCCAAGCAAATCCCGGAGGCCAGCAACCGCCGGTCGTTCCTCTTTTCTTCGTGGACACACGCAAGCCGCACAAAGAAAAGCGCCCGGCAGAAGCCGAGCGCAAGCCCGTTAGCTGTCACACTTTTGGGTACGAGAAGCATGGCGCGATGTCATGGGCCACGGGGTCGGAAAAAGAAGAAGCGTACTGTCGGAAAAGTTCGAACCGGCTAGCAGCCAGCTGGGACTAACCGCGGGACTTGACAGTGCCAAGGGCACAGGCTCGCGCTACGCAGTCGCCACGATGCCGGATTCATGCCCATGCGGCGCGCTCACCATCCTCATCCACCTTTTCAGGGCATCCGTAGAAGAGTGACCTGCTGCAGTCTGCTCAGGCCAACACCTTCAAGGAGCTATTCATGCTTTCTTTTACCCTGCCCCGCCTGCTTTCCTCGTGCCTTGTCGCGATGGCGATGCTCGGAACCGCCGCGGTCGCGACTGCACAAGTCATGGTCGGCGGTGCTCCCATGTACGCGGCCAAGGACATCGTGGACAACGCCGTCAACTCGAAGGATCACACCACGCTTGTCGCGGCCGTCAAGGCTGCCGGATTGGTGGACACGCTCAAGAGTCCGGGACCGTTCACTGTCTTTGCACCGACCAACAACGCCTTTGCGGCCCTTCCAGCCGGCACCGTCGATACGCTTCTGAAACCGGAGAACAAAGGTACCCTCACCACGGTTTTGACGTACCACGTAGTTCCCGGCAAGCTCGACGCGGCAGCGCTGATGAACATGATTAAGGACGGCAATGGCTCGGCAACACTCAAGACCGCCGCCGGCGGAAACTTGATCGCCAAGTCAGCAGGTGGCAAGGTCATGATCACCGATGAGAAGGGTGGCACGGCCACGGTGACGATCGCTGATGTCTACCAATCGAATGGTGTGATCCACGTCGTCGACAAAGTGCTACTTCCCAAGTAACGGGACGATCAAAGGCCCGCAACGCATGCCTCTCGTCTTCATGGGAAGAACCAGCGGTAGCGCAGGATCGGCATTGCGCCGCGCCACTACGGGCGAATAAACGCGCGACCCATGAGCGGAGCACCGGCTCACACGGGGCTATTGCGTACCGGTCTGGCTCTGCCCCCCGCCACCGCCATTGCCCGTGACCCCTCCAACGCCTGCAGCACCGCCACCGTTCGGGCTTGCTGGCGCCGACTGTGGCGCGGGCTGGGAAATGCCCTGGCCACCCGCGGGTGCCGCGTCATTGCGGCGGTGGGACATGACGTTGTAGAAGACAACCAGCAAGACCACCACGATCACTGCACCGATACCCCAGCGAAAGACCCGTCGTCCGTCGCGCTCGTCGTTTCTGGCTTGTTCAAGTCTCATGGTCGCTTCCTTTCGAGAATGGCTGGAAGGCATCCAACTTGCGATCTCGCGCAGGAGCTGCCTGTCGGACGTCGACGCGTACCAATGCAGTCACTCGGACGGCGGCAGCGGGCTACTTCGGCAGACCGAATCCAAAGCCGAACATGCCCGAAGCCGCTTTTGCTGCAGGCGCATCCGCCTCTTCCTCGCGCGGTCCGACACTCAAGTCTTCGACCATACCCTGCAACCGAACCAGACCGGCCGCCATCGCGGCACTGTAGCTCTTCACCGCAGAAGCCTGCTCTTCGATGACGCTCCACTGTCCGTCTGGCAAGAGCTCCACCAGTCGCCACCGAAAGGCGTTGGCGCTGGCCTGGAGGACGGTGACGGCAAGGTGGCGAAGCGGAGCCATGGGGCGACGGTGCCGCGAGCAACGGCCGGCGACGGTCAGACAGGAGCGCTATAGGCTGCCCGTCAAAGAACTGCTTCCCGGCAAATCCTTCAGGCAGGCGGCTGCCAGACGGGCAGCTCAGTCTCGCCTGCGTCCTTGCCGACCGCGCGCATTTGGGATCAGCCGCAACCGCGTGCTGGGTGTCGTGGGCAGCTTCTGAAACTCTTCGATTTGCCGTAGCACCAGCGCATTGCGGGCCGTCGATTGGGATGCCACGCAGTCGCGCGGCACCACCACCGCGAGATCGCGCATGCCGGCCTCGGTCGCAGTAACGAGAACGCACTGGTCGCTGGCGACACCGGTCAGGATCAGGCGGCTCGCCTTCAAATGCTGCAGCAGCAGTTCCAGCGGCGTGCCGAAGAATGCCGACTGCTTGGGCTTCAGCACGAAGTAGTCGTCGGCGTCGGGCTTCAGAGCACTCGCGATTTCCGCGCCTGGACCACCTTGGCGCAACGCCTCTTGCGCCAACGCTGGAAAGTCCGATCGCCATCGGCCACGGTTGTCGTTCGCATAGATCACAGGAACACCCGACCGGCGGCATCGCGCCTTCAATGCTGCGATGTACGGGGCGATCGACGCGGCGCAAGGCAGCAACTTCTCAGCATCGGGAAAATCCCAGCAGTTGATCATGTCGATGATCAGAAGTGCTGTCTGACCCGCCGCGCGCTCGGGTGCGAGCAGACCTGAGGATCGTGAAGGCATGGCAAAGGCTCACTGCTTGGTAAGAAAGAGCATCGCTATTCTTCATTGCGAGGCGACTGCCGCGAGCGCACCACATCCCAATTCGCGGCTTCGTCCGACACTGTTGTCGCATCCGGCTCGGTCCCCTCATTAATCCGGCGCACTCGCGTCATGCCGGCCTACACGCAACGTCTGAAACCTCCCCGGAGAGTAAACATCCTCAGCTTCTTCCGCGATGAACTCATGGATTCGCTGTTGGATGTTCTACATCTCGAGACACCGCCATGGCAAATGGTGCTGCGAGGTACCGCCGTTTACTGGTTTCTGCTGATCGTGTTCCGCTTCTTACTGCGGCGCGACGTCGGGTCGTTGGGCGTGGCGGACCTGCTCTTCGTCGTATTGATCGCCGATGCTTCGAGCAATGCCATGCAGGGCGACTACAAGACCATCGGCGATGGGCTCGTGCTCATTTCGACGCTGATCGCGTGGAACTATGCGCTCGACTGGGTCAGCTATCGATCGCCGACCGTCTCGCGCCTTCTTGAGCCACCGGCCGAGCCGCTGGTCAAGCACGGCCGGATCATGCACCGGACGCTGCGCCGCGAACTCATCACCACGGAGGAACTGATGTCCAAGCTTCGCGAAAAAGGCGTCTCCGATCTCTCCGAGGTGCGCATTGCGCGATTGGAGCCCGGCGGAGAACTGAGCGTGCTCAAGTATCAGCATTGAGAGTGCGCAGGCTCGCATCCGACAACGCAATCGCTGCGCGCCGACATCGAGAACCGGTTCAACCGCGCAAGCTGCGGCGCTTCCATGTCCAGGAGCAGCAGCATGCAACGTTTCACCGATCGCGTCGTCATCGTCACGGGCGCCGGTTCCGGCATCGGCGAGGCCACCGCCCGCCGTTTCTCGCAGGAGGGCGCCAGCGTCGTGCTCGCCGGCGACACCAAGGCCAAGCTCGAGCGCGTCGCCGCCGACCTGCCGCCGGAGCGCACGCTGGTGAAGGTGGCCGACGTGTCGAGCTACAAGCAGGTGCAGGCATTGGTCGCGGCCACCGTCAAGCGCTTTGGCGCGCTCCACGTGCTGTTCAACAATGCCGGCATCGCAGTCGAGGGCACAGTGACCGAGGCGCCGTTCGATGGCTGGAGCAAGACCATGGCGACCAACATCGGCGGCGTGTTCCACGGCTGCCGCGCGGCGATGCCGCACCTGATCGAGAGCCGCGGCTGCATCGTCAACACGGGCTCGGTCTCCGGACTCGGCGGCGATTGGGGCATGGGCTTCTACAACGCCTCGAAAGGCGCGATCGTCAACTTCACAAAGGCGCTTGCGCTCGACCATGGCAAGGACGGGGTGCGCGTCAATGCCGTCTGCCCGAGCCTGACCTTCACGCCGATGACCGAGGACATGAAGAGCAATCGAAAGCTGATGGCGAAATTCCGCGAGCGCATTCCCTTGGGGCGCGGCGCCGACCCCTCGGAGATCGCAGCGGTGGTGGCCTTCCTGGCCAGCGACGACGCGAGCTTCGTCTCGGGCGTGGCGCTGCCGGTGGACGGTGGCCTCATGGCTTCAAACGGGCAGCCCGACATGGCGTGACGGGCCTCAGATCGCGACCGATCCCGGGAAACGCATCCCCATGTCTACACGGCTCTCCATCGCGCACGCCCAGAAGGCGCTCGCCGATTTGAAGCACGCCACGGACCGTTGCCGGGAATGCCCGCTTGGCGCCCGAGCCACGCAAGCGGTGTGCGGTGAGGGAAGGCCGCGTCCTGCTGTGATGGTCGTCGGCGAGCAGCCAGGCGACAAGGAAGACCGGGACGGGCACCCCTTCGTGGGTCCGGCAGGCAAGCTTTTCGATCGCGCACTGGAGGAACTGGGCTGGCGAAGAGAACAACTTTACGTCACCAACGCGGTCAAGCACTTCAAGTTCGAGTTACGAGGCAAACGCCGTCTGCACAAAACACCGGCACAGCGCGAAGCGGCAGCCTGCCACCACTGGCTCGAGGACGAGATCGACCTGGTACGTCCGCACTCATTTCTCGCGCTCGGCGCGACTGCCGCGCGCGCGCTTCTGGGCCGCCCGGTGGCAGTGACCCGCGAGCGAGGTCGATGGCAGGAGGATCCCACTGGAAGGCCTGTGCTGGTGACGCTCCATCCCTCGGCCCTGTTGCGCGGCGATCCCGCGCAGCGCGAGGACGCATGGAAAGCTTGGCTGGAGGACCTCCGAATCGCGTTGCCACGCAAGGCCTAGGACGACTACGAGAGAGGCCCGCCTTGCTCAGCTTTCGCAGCTGGCGGGCTCCGCCCGCGACGCTGCTCGGCAAGCTCCCGTGCCGGCGAGGCCTTGCCCATCGCATCATTCAGCTTGCTTTCCAACCGGTCACCACTTCCGTCTCGTCATCCAGCATGGCCTGGAAAGCCCGTGCCAATCCCGTGCACGCTTTGGGATTTTCAACCTCTGCTTGACATGATCAAGCCTCGCGAATCACCCTCTCTTTTTGAGTGCGTGTTGCTTCGCCTCTCTCTCACTTTCCGACAGAGGTGGCCAACTGCCGGGCATATTGGAGATGCCCCTGTACTACAGGAAGTATCTTGCGGGCCAAGTCCTTGAGGTCGGCATCTTTGGCATCCGCTTGCACCTTCTTCAAGAGCTTTTTCAGTTCGCCCTGGGCGGATCGTAAGCGCCTGCATGCGTCTCAGCGCGACGTCTGAACAGCGAAAGTCGCACGTATTCGGCTGCCTGTCCCTCAGGCGCTCGGCTCGGCGCAAGGCTCGAACGGGTTGTCCCGGCCTTCTTGCGCCAGGACGATCGCACCATCGAAGAAGGTGATCAGCTCGTCTGTCGATCTTCGGGCATGGAGTCCGAACTTGTCTCCTGTGAACTCTTCAAGAAATTCAAGGATGAGAAGCATCAGACCCGGTCCGTCTCGAAAGGTCCCACGCACCAATGGCGGCAAGTGGGAGATTCAATGTCCCAGGCGTTGAAGCCGCTGGCTCCATCGCGGCAGCCACTCTCCGATTCGCGACACCCATCGCAGCATATGGAAGACAACGAAGCTGCCCAACGGCGGCCATCGGCTCCAGACAGGTAGCTCGTCACGTGCCACGAGGCGACACTCGCCCTGCAGCTTCGCCATGGCCCCCGCGATCTGCGCATTGAGTTCTTCGCTGAGTACCACCACGTTGGCTTCCATGTTGAGCGCGAGGCTCAGCGGATCGAGGTTGCTCGACCCGACCGTGCTCCACGCGTCGTCCACGATCGCGATCTTGCCGTGCATGGGGCGGGCGCAATACTCGAGTACCTCCACCCCAGCATCCAGCAAATGGGCATACAGGAAGCGGGTCGCGAAACGCACCGATTTCATGTCGGGCATGCCTTGCAAGAACAACTGGACGTGGACGCCGCGCCGAGCCGCCTGGCAGAGATCGCGAAACAGGCGATAGCCCGGAAAGAAGTAGGCATTCGCGATGCACACCCGTGCACGTGCCGAGCGAATTGCCTGCCGATAAATCGCTTCGATACCGTCGGGCGACGCCTTGTCGTCGCGCGGGACGAACAGCACGGCCGCGGACCCTGACCCCGCTTGCGGCGTAGTGGATTCGGCCGCGGGGATGTCGGCGCCCACCGCGCCTCGCATGAAATCTCGCACATCCCGCACGATGGGACCGTGCAACTCCACGGCGTAGTCCTGCTTGGCCAACTCTCCGAAACCCAGCAACTGGTCCGCGCAGAAGTTGATCCCGCCGACGAAGGCCACGGTCTCGTCGACGACCACGAGCTTGCGGTGCATTCGGCGCAGAAGATTGAGCTGCTGGCCGAACAAGGACCGCCCGGGGTCATACATGTTCACCGCGACGCCTGCATCCGAGAGCCGCTTGACGAACGCGCAGGAGAGTCGAGCGGAGCCGAACCCGTCGATCGACAAGACGGTTTGCACGCCTCGCTCCGCGCAACTGCACAAGCAGCCGGCCAGCGCCATGCCCACCTTGTCCTCTTCGAGGATGAAGGTCTCCACGGCAACGAAGCGGCGCGCCTGGCCGATGGCCTCGAAGACACGCGGAAAGAACTCATCGCCGTTCTCGAGCAACCGCCCGGCGTTGCCATGCGTCCAGGCCCAACCCTTCGTTCCAGGATGGCCAATGCTCATCCGCGGCGCTTGAAGTACTGCACCTCCCGCTCGTGCTGCTGTGCCGCTTCGCGGGAGTCGAAGGTACCGAGGTTTCGCCGCTTTCCGGTCTTCGGATCGACTTTTCGGGCATAGAGGCGGTACTGCCCCGAGGCGAGCTTGCGGATCATCGCGCGCTCCTCGTTCGCTCGCCGAGCATCATCCATTCATTGGCTTGAATCACGGGAATCTCCTTCCATGAAAGCAGCCGACCCACCCTCGAGCTGCCGCTGCGTCATCCTTCTGTCAAGGCATCCACTGCGCGCCATGAGCCGCCAACGCCCACACGCTCATCGCCACCATCGCCAGGCTCTCCGTCAATGAGACGAAGCCCAACGGCACATTGCTGCTGCCGCCCACGCACGCGCACTTGAGCTCGCGTCGATCGATATAGACCGCCTTGATGACCGATACCGCACCGATGCTTCCGACGACGAGCGCCAAAGGCACCCAGACCCGCTGCAGCCTGCCGCTCGCCATCAGCACGCCCGCCAGCAATTCGGCGAACGGATAGATGTAGGCATAAACCACCCAACGCCTGGCCAGCAGGTCGTAGTTGAGGAACATGGTGGAGAAGCTCTCGACGTCCTGCAGCTTGAGCAGCGCCAGGATGCACATGCTGAACGCGACGAACGCAGACACCAGTTGCGAGCTGAACACGGGTCGACCCGCCGCCAGCAGGCTGGCACCGGCCATCAGCAGTGCCACCAGAAACACCGCCAGCACTGGCCGGTACGAAGGCGCGTCCGGGTCTCGCACCGCGAGACCGAAGTGACGTCGCAGATCGTCGTAGCCGCCGATCCTGCGGCCGTCGATGAAGATCTGCGGCGTGGTCTGAACATGCTGCTCGGCCTTGAAGGCTTTGGTCTGATCGCGCGTATGCAGCCACCGATCGTCGACGCGGTACCCCTTGCGTCGCAAAAGGAAGCGGGCCTTCAGGCCATAGGGACAGACATGCTCGGGCATCACCATGCGATAGAGCGTGGCGGTCTTTCCGGTGTCGGCGTTCTCGACGGCGTGCACGGACATGGTGGCGAACCTCGTTCAACTCATGCGCGGTGTGGAGCCGCCCGAGCCCCAGCGCCACTGGGCGATCTCGGGCATGTCGATCCCGTGCTCCCGCACATACGCACGGTGATCGAGCAAGCGGTCGCGCAACCGCTGCTGCAAATGACCCGCCTGCTCGCGCAGCCGTTGCACCCGGTCGATCGCATCGGACGCGAGGCTGAAGCGATCGATCCGGTTGAGCACGGTCATGTCGAAAGGCGTGGTCGTCGTCCCTTCTTCCCGATAGCCGTGCACATGGAAGTTGCCGTGATTCGCGCGCTTGTAGATCAGTTGGTGGATCAGCCAGGGATACCCATGAAAGGCGAAGATCACAGGCCGGTCGCTCGTGAACAGGGAGTCGAAGACAGCGTCGGACAGCCCGTGCGGGTGTTCCGTCGGTGACTGGAGCGCCAGCAGGTCCACCACGTTGACCACGCGCACTCGCAGTTGCGGCAAATGCTCGCGCAAGAGCTCGACCGCCGCCAGGGTTTCCAGCGTGGGGACATCGCCGGCACAGGCCAGCACCACGTCCGGGGATTCGCCCTCGTCGCTGCTGGCCCAGCACCAGATGCCCGCGCCGACGCTGCAATGCCGGATGGCTGCCTCCATGTCCAGCCACTGGGGCTGCGGCGGCTTTCCCGCGACGATCACGTTGACGTAGTCACGACTGCGCAAGCAGTGGTCCGTTACCGACAGCAGCGTGTTCGCATCCGGGGGCAGGTAGATGCGGACCACCCGCGACTTCTTGCTCGCCACGTGATCGATGAAACCTGGGTCCTGGTGGCTGAAACCGTTGTGGTCCTGCTGCCAGACGTGGCTGGTCAGCAGGTAATTGAGGGAGGCGATCGGCCGGCGCCAGCCGATCTCGCGCGACACCTTGAGCCACTTGGCGTGCTGGTTGAACATCGAGTCGACGATATGGATAAAGGCCTCGTAACACGAGAAGAATCCATGCCTGCCGGTGAGCAGGTAGCCTTCGAGCCAGCCCTGGCACATGTGCTCGCTCAACACTTCCATGACGCGCCCCTCGGGACTTACGTGGTCGTCACCCGGAAGAATCCGCGCCGTCGACATCCGGTCCGTCACGTCGAAGACGGCACCGAGGCGATTGGAACTCGTTTCATCGGGTCCCATGAGCCGGAAGTTGGCCTGGGCCTGGTTCAGCCGCATGACCTCCCGCAAGAACTCGCCCGTCACACGGGTGGCCTCGGCATCGACGGCGCCGGGCACGGGCACCTCCACGGCATGGTCGCGAAAGTCCGGCATGCGCAGCTCCTTCAGCAGAAGGCCGCCATTCGCATGCGGGCTGGCGCTCATCCGCCTCGTGCCGCGAGGCGCCAGTGCCGCGATCTCGCCACGCAGAGCACCATCGGCGTCGAACAACTCTTGTGGCCGGTAGCTGCGCATCCATGCCTCGAGCTGTTCGATGCGCTCGGGATGCTCTGGGAATCCGGCAAGCGGCACTTGGTGCGCGCGCTGCGTTCCCTCCACGGGGATCCCGTCCACCTCTCTGGGGCCGGTCCATCCCTTGGGAGAACGCAGCACGAGCACGGGCCACGGACGCCGTCGCGCCGCCGCGCCACCGCCGCGCGCCTCGCGCTGGATGTCTGCAATCTCATCGAGCGAGGCATCGAGCGCAGCGATCATCTCGCGGTGCATTGCCGCCGGCTCCGTGCCGGAGACGAAGCGTGGTGCATAACCGCAGCCTCGCAGCAGCGCGGAGAGCTCTTCGTCGCCGATGCGTGCCAGTACCGTCGGCCCCGCGATCTTGTAGCCATTCAGATGCAGGATCGGCAGCACCGCGCCGTCGCGCTTCGGATTGAGAAACTTGCTCGAGTGCCAACTGGCGGCCAGCGCACCCGTTTCGGCCTCCCCGTCCCCGATCACACAACATGCCAGCAGATCGGGGTTGTCGAAGACCGCGCCATAGGCGTGCAGCAGCGAGTAGCCCAGCTCCCCACCTTCGTGGATGGAACCCGGCGTTTCGGCGGCCACATGGCTCGGGATGCCGCCGGGAAAGGAGAACTGCTTGAACAGCCGGCGCATGCCCTGCGCGTCGCGGCCGACGTGCGGATACACCTCGCTGTAGGTCCCCTCGAGGTAGGTGTTCGCGACAACGCCCGGTCCGCCGTGCCCAGGCCCTGCGATGAAGATCGCATCGATCTCTCGCGCCACGATCGCGCGGTTCATGTGCGCGTAGATGAAATTCAGACCGGGGGTCGTGCCCCAATGACCCAGCAGCCGCGGCTTGATGTGCGCAAGGGTCAGAGGCTCGCGCAGCAGTGGGTTGTCCAGCAGGTAGATCTGGCCCACGGACAGGTAGTTGGCCGCGCGCCACCAGGCGTCGATCCCTTCGATGACCTTCGGATCGGACGCCACGGTCGCTTCCTTCGCGCTCGCCGCTCAAAGACCGTAGTACTTGTTGATCGAGCTGCTGTAGACGTCGTCGTAGTCCGGCACGCTATCCGAGGCATAGCGCGGAGCACCTTCGATCGCGGCCTTGTCGATCGGCACGACATAGCCTCCTTGCGAGGTGTCGTACTTCAGGACGGACCACGGAATCGGATAGCGGTCCGTCCCGATGCCCAGGAAACCGCCAAACTCCATGACGGCGTACTGGACCTGCCCGCTGAGCTTGTCGATCATCAAGTCATCGATGGTGCCGAGCTTGTCGCCCGCGGTGTTGTAGACGGCCGTTCCCTCGACGCGCTCCGACGAGATGACGTTGCTGGTGGAGACGGGGGTGCCGGTTGAAGTGAGTGCCATGAGAAATCTCCTGTGAGGAAGGGATGGAAAAAGGCCGCCACAGCGCGCATGAGCTTGATGTCGGCGCACGGATCGACTCCTGTGTCTCTCGGCCAGACATGGCCGCGGATCGGCGATCGCAACCTCACCCTGTAGGAAATGGTGCCGCCCATTTGGCGAGGTCGATCAGGGCCTGCGCTCCTCGAAGCCGACGCCCCGCACCCGCAACACGCGCTAGCTGCGCTAGCCGTCGGATCGTCGGAGCAGTTCCTTCGACGCGATGCGCAACGCGCCTACGAGACATTCACGAGCCTTGGCTGAACTTACGGCTCCCACGAATCAATCAGGAGCTACTCCATGACTACCAAACGCGCCGAACCCGATGCGTGCAGCCTGCTCGACACCGACCACAAGAACGTGAAGAAGATGTTTACGGCCTACGAGGAACTCGCGGGCTCGAAGGCCGCCAGCGCCGCCAGCAAAAAGCGAGACCTTGCCCAGCAGATCTGCGCCGAACTCACCGTGCACACACAGATCGAGGAAGAGATCTTCTACCCCGCGTTGCGCGAGGCCCTGAAAGAGACCGACCTCCTCGACGAGGCCGAGGTCGAGCACGCGAGCGCCAAGGACCTGATCGCCCAGATCCAGGACGCCGCGGAGATCGACGAGATGTTCGACGCCAAGGTCAAGGTCCTGGGCGAGTACATTGACCACCACGTCAAGGAAGAGCGCAACGAGATGTTCCCCAAGGCGCGCGCGGCCAAGGGCCTCGATCTCGTGACCATGCGTGAGTTGCTCGCAACGCGCAAGGAAGAACTGATGGCGGAGCTGACAGCGTCTGCCTGACCCGGTTGACCCGGTTGGCCCGGTGCCCGTGACAGCACCGCCCTGGCGCACTTTTCTACTATCCCGAGCGTTTTGCCTTGGCCAGGGCGGCTCTACCCTCAGCTGTCACACGGTAGATGACCGATGCGCCTTCGGTCAAAGGCACGCCAACCGGTGGAAGCTGTGCCTCGATCAGCCCGGCGGCTTCAAGGACGATCGCGTTGCGGATGTCAGCTTCGTCATGTAGCGCCAGCGGGAACTGGCAATCCTCGATCCGTCTCAAAAAATCCATTGGCATACTCGACCCTCGGCGGGCGCCGATCTTAACGAAAGCCCGCGTCAGGCAACAAGATTTCCCTTGCTGCACGTGCCGGATCGAAGGTCGCTCCTGGCCTAAATCGTCTCTGCAGAGGGTCAGCGCATGACTTTTTCGGGTGTCATGGGTGTGCTGCGAATGCGCTTTCCGGTCGCGTGAAAGATTGCATTGCTGACGGCGGCGGCCACGCCGACGATCCCGATCTCGCCGACGCCCTTGGCGCCCAGTTCGCTGACCACGCGGTCATCCTCCTGCACGAAGATCACGTCGATGT
This sequence comes from Variovorax sp. FG153, assembly GCF_057809595.1. Taxonomy (NCBI): domain Bacteria; kingdom Pseudomonadati; phylum Pseudomonadota; class Betaproteobacteria; order Burkholderiales; family Comamonadaceae; genus Variovorax; species Variovorax sp. FG153. The sequence continues at coordinate 39,624 of NZ_JBMDKG010000060.1, read as the reverse complement.
CGTGGATGTCCGCGTTCACCGCCACGTGGTATTCGGCAAAGCTGTGGTTCATGAAGCGGCCCAGCCGGTGATCCGAATGCGTCTCTTCGTGCAGGGCCTGGCTGATGCCCCAGACGACGGCGCCGGTCACCTGGCTGCGCGCGGTCTTCGCGCTCATGATCCGGCCTGCGGCGATCGCGCTGACCACGCGTGTCACCCGCACCGTGCCGAGTTCCTCGTCGACCTTCACCTCGCAGAACACCGCCGAGTGCGTGGCGCGAACGTACTTGCGCTGCTTGAGCATGCTCGGCAGCAACAGATACTTGTCCTCGACCGGACGGGCGCCGTTCGCGGCGAGCACGGCCTCGAACGCCACACTCGTCGACGGCGCATTCACCAGCCGGATCGTGCCATCGGCGAATTCCACCTCGGAGAACTTCGCCCGGGCCAGGGGCGATCCCGCGATACCGCGCGCGAGCCGGAACAGCCGGCGTTTGAGCTTGTCGCAAACGCCCTGCACCGCCGACCCCACCGTGGTCACATGCGAGGAGCCGCCCTCGATGGGCGCCACCGGCAGCGTGGAGTCGCCGAGTTCGAAGCGCACGCGCTCGAGCGGTAGTCCCATTGCCGCCGCCGCGATCATGGCCATGACCGTGTAGGTGCCGGTGCCGATGTCGGTCGCGGCGCTGCTCACCACCAAGTGGCCATCGGGCTTCAGTACCGCCCGGGCGCGCGCGAACATCTGCAGCGCATCCCAGGTGCCGGTCGCCATGCCCCAGCCCACCCACTCGTGGCCCGCGCGCGTGGCGCGCGGCAGCGGTGCACGGCGTTCCCAGCCGAAGCGGCGTGCGCCCTGCTCGTAGCAGGCGCGCAGTTCCTTGGTCGAGTAGGGCATGTCGTCCATCGGGTTGCGCTCGGCGTAGTTGTGCAGCCGCAGCGCCAGCGGATCCATGCGCAACTTGTGCGCCAGCTCGTCCATCGCCACCTCGAGCGCGTGCACGCCATGCGCCGCACCGGGTGCGCGCATGTCGATCGGACTGTACTGGTCGAGCGGCACCACCTTGTAGTCGAGCTGGATGTTGTCGCAGCGGTAGAGCTGTCCCGACCAGTTGACCACAACTTCCACGTAGTCCTCGAAGCGCGAGGTCTCGGCGATCGCGGTATGCCGTATGGCGCGCAGCGTGCCCTCACGCTCGGCAGCGAGTTGGACTCGCTGCAGCGTCTCGGGGCGATGGCCGAAGGTGAACATCTGCTGACGCGTGAGCACGACCCGCACCGAGCGTTTCAGGTGCAGCGCAGCCATCATCGCGAGGAAGAGTTGGTACTGCGGCCGCAGTGCAGAGCCGAAGGCGCCACCGACGTACGGATTGCGCACCGTCAGTTTCTTCTTGGAAAGCCCGAAGACGCGCGACAGATACCAACGGCTGTTCTGCGAACTCTGGGTCTTGTCGTAGACCGTGAAGTGGCCGTCCTCGCCGCGGATCACGGTGGTGGCGAACATCTCCATCGGGTTGTGGTGCTCGACGCCGCTGTAGTAGTCCGATGCGATCTTGACCGGCGCGGCCTCGAATGCGGCCTGCGCATTGCCTTTCTCTTCGGGCGGTGGCGAATATCCGGCTTTCAGGCGGCTCGGCTTGCGGGCGCGATCGGTGTGGTCGAGCAAGCCGGTCTGGTGCGGTTCGACGACGCACTCGACCTCGATCAGCCGGGCCGCATGACGCGCGACCTCGAAGCTCTCGGCCAGCACCAGGGCCACGGGCTGGCCGCTGTAGCGGATCTGCGCGTCGTGCAGCGGCTTGAAGGGCGTGCCCCCCGGCGAGGTCATGTCCTTGTAGAAGATGCCGAGCGAGCGAGCGTGAGGGCGCCGCTCGTGCGTGAGCACGTCCAGCACACCGTCCACCGCGAGTGCCCGGCTCGCATCGATGCGCACGATGCGGCCCTTGGCAATGGTGCTGTTCACGACCATCCCGTGCACCAAGCCTTCGGCCGGGTGTTCCGCCGCGTAGCGCGCCTCGCCTGTGACCTTGGCCCGGCCGTCGATGCGCGAGACCGGCTCGCCGATGCGCACGTCGCCCGTGCCAGGTTCGGCCACCGGCATGCGGCACGCCTGAGGTATGCGCGTCATCGCGGCTCCTTCAGGTCGGGGCGGCCCGGGCCGTCGTTGCGTCCGGCGCGCGGCGTTCCCGCCGTCGCGGTGGAAAGGGCTCTTGTGATCGCGCGTCGTGCCATGGTGATCTTGAATCCGTTCTGTCCTTGCGAGGTCGCGCCTTCGAGCAGCAAGTCGGCGGCCGCCTCGAAGAGAGCGTCGGACGGGCGCTGCCCGACCAGCACCGCCTCGGTGTCGGTTCTCCGCCAGGGCTTGTGGGCCACGCCGCCCAGCGCGACCCGCACCGCGCCGATCGCGCCGGCGGCGTCAAACTCAAGCGCCGCCGCCACGGATACCAGCGCGAAGGCATAAGAAGCGCGGTCGCGCACCTTGATGTAAGCGCTGTGATTCGCGAACCGTTTCGCCGGGGGCAGTTCGATGTGCACGACAAGCTCGCCGTCCTCGAGCGTGGAATCGCGCTGCGGGTCATCGCCCGGCAGCCGATGAAACTCCCCGAAGGGAATCGCCCGTGCGCCCGCGGCCGAACGCACATGCACCACGGCATCGAGCGCGGCGAGCGCCACGCACATATCGGACGGGTGCGTGGCGATGCAACGCTCGCTCGCACCCAGCACCGCATGCTGGCGGCTGAGACCGCCGATGGCTGGACAGCCGGTGCCGGGTTCGCGCTTGTTGCAGGGTGCACCCAGGTCGTAGAAGTAGACGCAGCGGGTGCGTTGCAGCAGGTTGCCACCGTTGGTCGCCATGTTGCGGATCTGCGGCGAGGCGCCGGCGAGAATCGCCGCGCTCAGCAACGGGTAGCCCTCCCGCACCAGCGGGTGCCAGGCGGTGTCGGCGTTGGGCGCCAGCGCGCCGAGGCGCAGACCGCCACCCTCCGTGGTCTCGATGCGGTCCAGCCCCAGCCCGGTGATGTCGATCAGCCTGCCGGGCCGCGCCACGCCTTCCTTCATCAGATCGAGAACATTGGTGCCGCCAGCGATCCATTGGCTGCCGGGCGCGAACTCGTGCAATGCCCGCTCGATGCTCGGGGGAGAGATGAGGGTGAAGGGATTCATCGTTCCTGCACCTGAAGCACCACCTCGGAAACAGCGGCCACGATCTGCGGGTAGGCGCCGCAGCGGCACAGGTTGCCGCTCATCAGTTCCCGCACCTCATCGGCGCTCGAGGCCTGGCCCTCGTTGCGCAGCCCCATCGCGGAACAGATCTGGCCGGGCGTGCAGTAGCCGCACTGGAGCGCGTCGTGGTCGATGAACGCCTGCTGCAGGGGGTGCAGCGTCGAACCTTGCCCCACACCCTCGATCGTCGTGATCTCCGCGCCCTCGCACATGGCGGCGAGCCGCAGGCAGGCATTGATGCGACGCCCATCGACAAGCACGGTACAGGCACCGCACTGCCCATGATCGCAGCCCTTCTTGGTGCCCGTCAGGCCAAGCCGATCGCGCAGCAGGTCCAACAGGCTGACCCAGGCCTCAAGGTCAAGCGTCTCCGTCTGACCATTCACTTTCAGCGAAACGATGTGGCGCGATGGGCCCGTGTTCGCAGGAGTGGGCGGATCCGGGGCATGGCTATGGCTCATCGGGGACCTTTTTGCGTTGTTCGCGATGGCTCGCGGGACCGGTTGTTCGGGTGGTGAGGCACAGTTCGAGGGGTTTAAGCAGGGGCCTGTCCTGGGCACGTCGGACGGCAGCCCGCCACTCTGTGCGTAAGCCAAACGTCCAGCCGAGTGCATCTCATGGCTTCGCCATGACGGGCGCGCGCGGCCCTTGCCTACACGCCTCCAACGACCGACGCGGGATGTTCACGCCTCCTTTTTCCAACCACCAACCGACCAGGAGCAACAGCACCATGACCACCGCCACTCGCACCAACGACGAAGTCGTTTCGATCCTGTCCGACCTGCTCGAAAACTCCCGCGATGGCGAGTACGGTTTCCGTGCCTGCGCGGACGAGGTCGACGACGCACAGATCAAGCAGGTCTTCGCGAGCCGGTCAGCCCAGTGCGCAGAGGCAGCCGCCGAACTGGCGACGCTGATCCGCTCGCTCGGCGGAGAGACCGACACGGGCGGCACCGCCAGCGGGGCGCTGCATCGCGGCTGGGTTCACGTCAAGGGAACGCTGGGCGCGGACAGCGCGCTGTCCATGCTCGAGGAATGCGAGCGTGGCGAGGATGCAGCCGTCGCCCGCTATCGCAAGGCGCTGAAGTCCGAACTGCCGCCTGCGGTGCGCACGCTGGTCGAGCGCCAGGCCGAGGGCGCCCAGCGCAACCACGATCAGATCCGTGATCTGCGCGATCAGTACAAGGCCAAGGGTTGAACATGTCCACACGCAAGTCGATGTCGCCTGTGAACGTCGATCAGAATGGCGAGGCGGGCATCGACACGCCCGCGGACGGCAGTCGCATCGGCCGCGAGGCCAAGAAGCCTTCGGGAGACCCGGGCGAGCGCGGTCATGACCCCGCGCCCGCCGCGAGCGCCGCGAGCGCCGCCAAGCAGTCTGCCCCGCCCGCCGCGGGCAAGGACAACGCTTAGGTGCGCCGGTACCTGGCCAAGAATTTGAAATGACCCGCTTCGACGCATCGCCGTATTCGTCGAGGAGGTGGGCGCGGGAAACTTTCATTGGGTCCTGCACGAGCAAGGCGCCGATGCCTCGGAATGGATCGAGCTGTCCGCCAGCCCGATGGCCTACGACCTGTGGCTCGACGCCTTCGAGGACGGATGCGCCGAACTCGTGCGCATGGTGCCCGACGAACGCTCCGGCCCGCGTACCGGCGGCGAGGACGAGGGCGTGCCGCCTGTCGGCCCCATCGATGACACGGCCTGAGGAGAGCGCAGACGGCAGCGCAACAGTGCCGCGCACAGTGACGGCACCGGTTCCTACAAGCACGCCGCAGCGCGCTGTTTAGTTGAGGTGCTTGAAAAGGAGCATTCCATGACCCAACCCAGCATCGCGGGCAGCGGCGACGGCACGCGGCCCACCACCAGCGGCGGTGCCGACAACATCGGTGGCGGCGAACGCTTCTCGAACCAGCGCACGGCCGCCGGCGAGGACGTGGCCTCGCCCGCCCCGAACGAGCGCATGCGGGACAAGCGCAAAAACGTCGAGAGCACCCGACACGACGATTCGGCCGCCTTCGGTCTGCACGAAGACCTCGCGCAGCAACCTAATCCCGGTCCCGGCCAGCGTTAGACGACGTGAACGACGCGGCGACACCGGAGCCCTACCAACACCCGGCCGGCGGCTGGGGTTCGCTGAAGGCGGTGGGCGGCATCCTGCTGCGCGAGCACATTCCGATCGCGGGAACGCAGGCCCTGCTCAAGCAGAACAAGCCCGGCGGCTTCGCCTGCGTGAGCTGTGCCTGGGCCAAGCCCGGTCATCCGCGCCCGGCCGAGTTCTGCGAAAACGGCGCCAAGGCCACGGCCTGGGAGCTCACGGCCAAGCGTATGCCGCCGGCCTTCTTCGAGCAGCACACGGTCACGCAACTGCTCGGCTGGAGCGACCACGAACTCGAGGCCGGGGGACGTCTCACGCGGCCAATGCGCTGGGACGCGGCAAGCGACCGGTACCTCGAGGTCTCGTGGGATGACGCTTTCGCGGAGATCGGTGCCGAACTGCGCGCGCTGCGCCGCGAGGACCCGGCCTCGGTGGTGTTCTATGCCTCGGGCCGCGCCTCGCTCGAGACCAGCTACCTCTACCAGCTGCTGGCGCGCCTGTACGGCAACAACAACCTGCCCGACAGCTCGAACATGTGCCACGAGACCACCTCGGTGGCGCTGCCGGAGACCATCGGCGTGCCCGTGGGCACGGTGCGGCTCGATGACTTCGAGCATTGCGACGCAATCTTCATCTTCGGCCACAACACCGGCGTGAGCAGCCCGCGCATGCTGCACCAACTGCAGGAGGCCCGCCAGCGCGGTGCGCGGATCGTGACCTTCAACCCGCTGCGCGAGCCGGGGCTGGTGCACTTCGCCAATCCGCAGTCGCCGGTGCAGATGCTCACGCCCGCCGAGACGCAGGTCAGCACCCAGTACCTGCAGGTGCGCAACGGCGGCGACCTGGCGGCGCTGGCGGGCCTGTGCAAGGCGCTGGTGGCGGCCGACGACGCCGCCATTGCGCAAGGGGCGCCGCGCGTGCTCGATGCCGGCTTCCTCTCCGAGCACACCGAGGGCTTCGAAGAATTCGCCGCCTGGCTGCGCGGGGCCTCGTGGGCCTCGATTGCCGAAGAATCGGGTTTGTCGCGCGAGGCGCTGGAACAGGCTGCCGCCACCTTCGCCGAATCGCGCGCCGTGATCGGCATCTATGGCATGGGCCTGACCCAGCATGTCGAGGGTGTGGCGGCCGTGCAGATGGTGTCGAACCTGCTGCTGCTGGGCGGCCACATCGGACGCCGCGGCGCGGGCATCTGCCCGGTGCGCGGCCATTCGAACGTGCAGGGCCAACGCACCGTGGGCATCACCGAGAAGCCCGAACTCGCGCCGCTCGGCGCGATGGCGAAGCTCTACCGTTTCGAGCCGCCGCGCGAGAAGGGTCTGAACACGGTCGAGGCCTGCCGCGGCGTGCTCGACGGCTCGGTGCGCGCCTTCGTCGCGCTCGGCGGCAACTTCACGCGGGCCGTGCCCGACACCGACCGCATCGAACCGGCGTGGAAGAAGCTGCGGCTCACGGTCAACATCGCCACCAAGCTCAACCGCAGCCACCTGGTGCACGGCGAGGTGTCGTACCTGCTGCCCTGCCTGGGCCGCATCGAGATCGACCGTCAGGCGGGCGGCGAGCAGATGGTGTCGGTCGAGGACTCGACCGGCGTGATGCATGCCTCGCGCGGCGTCGCCGAACCGGCCGCGAACACGCTGCGTTCCGAGGTCGCGATCGTCGCGGGCATCGCGCTCGCCACCTTGCCGCCGAACCCGGCCGTGCCGTGGGAGGCCTGGGTCGAGAACTATGCGCGCATCCGCGAGCACATCGCGCAGGTGCTGCCCGAGGTGTTCCATGACTTCAATGCGCGGCTCGAAGATCCGGCGGGCTTTGCGCGGCCGCTGCCCGCGCGCGAACGCGTGTGGAAGACGAAGAACGGCAAAGCCAACTTCAAGGGCCATGGTTTGTTGCGCGAGGGCGCGGCACCATCCTCGCACGCGCTACGACTCATGACCTTGCGCAGCGACGACCAGTTCAACACCTCCATCTACAGCCTCGACGACCGCTTCCGCGGCATCCACGGCACGCGTCGCGTACTGCTGATGAACACCAGTGACATGGCCCGGCTGTTGCTGGCCGACGGCGACATGGTCGACGTGTGCGCCGAAGGCTTCGAGGACGCCGAGCGACAAGTGAGGGGTCTCCGCGTCATGTGCTTCGATCTGCCCGAAGGCAGCGTAGGCGGCTACTACCCCGAGTGCAATCCGCTGATTCCCCTCGAGCACTTCGCGCGCGAAAGCATGGTGCCCGCGGCGAAAGCGATTCCCGTGCGCGTGAGGCGCAGCGCGATCGCCTGAACGACGTTGCCTGGATTTAGCGCAGCGGCTCGAAGGGACTCTCGCGGTCCTGCCGCTGCAGCGCGATCACGCCCTCGGCGAAGGCCACCAGTTCCTCGGTCAACGGCGAGCCGGGGACGAGCACACCGACACGCTCGGCGAGCGCCTGCCATTGCGCGCGCCGCGACTCGGCATTGTTGGGGACGGGGATCTTGGTGTCCTGGGGCATGGTCATTCCTTGCCGGTGGCGTCGGTACGCTCGGCATTCGTGGTGCTGCGCGTACCCTTGAGGTGAAGTTCGATGTCCGAGGCATTCGGGCCAACGGCCCGGATGGCCTCCTCGACCTGCTCGGGTGTGGCATCGAGCTTGCGGGCGAGTTCCGCGACTTTCGAAGAATTCCTCGCATTGACCTCTGCCTCTGCAGCCAGCCAGTCCTGTACGGCATCGCCTTCAGTCTTGCCGCGCCGCTCGTAGGCGGCATAGGCCGCCTCACGTATCACTCGTTCCTGATCAGCTTGATCCGTCTTCTTCGGCGACGCCGCCGCGGTGGCGTCCAGTCCTTCAGTGAGCGGTTCGACGGGTGGATTTGCACCGCCCGCAGGCGCGACCAAAGGTTGGTCGCCGCCGTTGTTTGAACTTGCCATCAGAAGCTCCTACGCTGTTGTGTTGGAAGAACGGTAGGTGCGCCGAGCGGCGGCGGCGTCTCGTGCTGGCGAAGAATCTCGTAGGAGCATGCCCTGCCCACACAGGACACGACGGCAAACGCGCGGGGAGGCGGGGCAGGAAGACTCCTGCAAGAGGATGCGCGCAGAGATGTCGCAGTCAAGCTGCCTTCACGTGCACGCTATACGAGTTCGTAGGAGCACTTTCGCTTTCCACATGTCAGACATCCAGCGCAGCCAACACACATACCCTGAAGAAGACGAGGATGGCCCCGTGGGCGGAATGCCAAACACCGCGACCGTCGCCTACGCCGGCAGGTCGCGCTGGCTGGCGCGCTTCGACCGCTTCGCCAGCCGCGTCACGCGCTGGGCTGGCACGCCGACAGCCTTCTGCGTCGCACTGATGGCGGTGGCGCTGTGGGCGATCTGCGGACCGCTGTTCGGCTTCTCGGAGAACTGGCAGCTGGTGATCAACACCGGCACGACGATCGTGACCTTCCTGATGGTTTTCCTGATCCAGCAGAGCCAGAACAAGGACAGCGTTGCCATGCACCTCAAGCTGGACGAACTGCTGGCGGCCCACAAGCGCGCCAGCAACCGCATGATCGGCATCGAGGATCTCGACGAACAGGAATTGCAGCGCGTGGCCGCCTTCTATGCGCGGCTGGCGGAGCGGGCGAAGACCGGCAGCCTGGCGAACGAGGCCGCGCAGAAAGTGGCGCTGGGCCGGGATATGGCCAAGTGCGCTGATCGGGCGGAGCCGTAACGCGGTAAGGCAAGGCTGGTTGCTTCACAAGCCCCTCCCGTCGGCGTGCTCCACCGGACACGTCAAGAATACAAGCGGCGTCGACTGCAAAAATACTCGGAAGTCTTCGCAGCGACTCAACGGTTGAGAACCAGAACGCCGAGTGCGAACTGTAGGACGAAGCGCCTGAAAAATCTCATTGGGCTTGCGCGGTGGGCTGAGCGGAACATGATGCGTGATGCGCGCCTCCGATTCGGACCTCAAAGCCCGGCTGGTCGCCCAGATGGCCTGGGAGGCTGCGTGCGAGCGCCTTCGCAAGGCGCTACACGCGCCCGCCGGTTATCCGTCCATGTCAGCGGAGGATCTGAACGCGGCTTTCTCAAACGCGGCCGAGCGCTTGCACACACTGCGCGTCCTTTCGACGACGCCTGACGATCGGCCTGATCAACCCTCAAGCCGGTCGAGGGACTGCACGTAAATCGCAGCCTCCGCGGGACTCATGGCATCCTCGAGCTGAGCCAGTTCGAGTTTTTCGCAATCGTGCGAGACCCACTCGAAAAGATGCGACGCGGGCATCCGGTCCATGCTCGAAGCATCGCTCCACGAACCCAGCCGCCGGTGAGCGCTTTCCAGGAGACGCTGCAGATCGAGCGCTCTCAAAACACGCAATGCCGCCATGTCTGCCGCAGCCAAGCCCTCGCGGCATCGAGCCCAACGCCGCTCGCACTCCGTCATTCGCCGAAAGCTCTTCGCGATTTCGGCGCTCGAAGGTGACACGCGACCACAGCGCTCGCACAATCGCTGGAACTCGCAAAGGGTGTGCGCATAGCTCAACTGCTGCAACAGCAGCAAAGCATGGGTCAGGCGACGCGCCATGGACACAAGGAGGATCGAGCAGGGGCCGGCACGACGCAGCAGCACCGCATGCACCTACGTGGCCCGCCCGCCCCTCACCGATTGCGTTCGCGTTCCTTCGATTCCGAGGACGGCACCGGCCGCGCCGACGATCCCTGGGCGCTGCGCCCATTGTCCGAAGGCGCGGTGTCCTGAGGATTGGTGCGCGTCAGCCCGCCGTTCGGACCGCCGCCGGGTGGACGATTCTGGCCGGTGCGCGCCTCGGCGGGGCCGTGCTCGCTGCTCAACGGCGCGGTGCCGCGTCCCGTGTCAACGCGCGGACCCGTGGCCCCCTGGGCCTTGGGCGTGGAGTTTCCCGCAGCAGGAGCGACCGATCCCTTTGGATTTCCGGTGGACGATTGCTGTGCACCTGCAAAGGGTGTTGCAAGAACCAGCGAGAGTGAAAGAAGCGCAAGCGGCTTTCGAATGTGCATGGTGGGCCTCCAGAAAGAGATCGATTCTTGAAGCCCGCGACGGCATGGACGTAGGACAAGCGCGTCCCTGTTCGCGAATAAGGAAGCCGAGGGCGCTTCGACGCAGCGCAGTACATTCAGTCCCCCAGCGCCAGCTCCACAAGATCAGCCCTTGCCAGCCTCGTCCGTTCGCTCGGCATTGGTGGTACTGCGCGATCCCTTGAGATGAAGTTCGATGTCCGAGGCGTTCGTACCCACGGCGCGTATGGATTCTTCGACCTGCTCGTGCGTGGCGTCGAGCTTGCGGGCCAGTTGCTCGATGTCCGAAGCGCTCTTCGCATCGATGGACTGGGATGGCGGATTCGTGGATGGCATGGCGTCTCCTGTGGAAAAAAATGGATGGAAAAGTCCTGCAGAGCAGCCTTCTAGGTCTGCCCCTGTCCGTCGCCCGTGCGGTCATGGACCCACCGCATGGCTTGCTGCTGGCCGTGCCGCAGGGCCTCTTCGGCGGTCGCGTAAGGATCGGCGTCCTGCGGCAGCCGCGTGGCCTGGTCGGGCTGCGTCATCCAGTCCACCGCGACCTGGTATTGCCCGCGCGGGTCGGGCTCGAGCACCAGCCGGAACGCGTGGCCCCTGTAGACAAAAGCATGTTCGTTGGTCATTCGGATCTCCAGGTAGTTGACCGGCGACGGATCGAGCACCACGGTGGACACCAGGTTCGGCCCATCGCCAACGGCAGCTGCGCCACTGCGCTCGCAACATAAAAAGAGCCCGATGAGAGCACCGTGCGGAAGGAAGAAGCTGCGTGCATGAGGAGGCCTCGGAAAGCCCCGGAAGTGATCGCCTCGACAAGCTAGGAGGCGGGCGGGCCCGGCGACGCGCGGGGTTCGCCCGAGCGGGCGTAGGACGCTCAGCCGGTGGTCATCGATCCAACCGGCAAGAAACCATGCTCAGTCGGAAGACCCGGGCAGCTTGATTCCGCGCATCAGCTGCTTCATCGACTCCCCAATCTCTTCGCTGCGCGGCGGCGGCGGACGCCCGTTCGCGACAAGGCGCTCGATCAACAGAAGCAGGGGATCGATTTCGAAGGGCTTGACGAGAAACGCGTCGTAGCCACGAAAGACTTTGCGCACCACCTCTTCGTCCGTGGCGCTCATGATCACGAAGGGTATGCAGCAGAGCGCGGGGTTGCGGCGCACGGCTTCGCCGAGTTCACCGCCGTTCATGATCGGCATCATGAAGTCCGAGAGAATCAAGGCGGGGACCTCGCCCGAGAGAAGCTCCAGCGCTGCCTTGCCATTGGAGGCGGAAGCAACGCGGTAGCCTTCCGATTCCAGCAGGAGCCGGAGAATCTGAGCGTTACCGTATTCGTCCTCGACAACCAGGATGAGTTTCATCGGGACGGACTTTCGATCAGACGCTCGGCTGCCCGCCGGCATCGAGCAGGTTCAGGTTGACATCCAGTGTCGCTGTCGAGGCCTGGCTGCCGCGAACCTTGGAAATCAACAGGATTCGCGCGCCATGCCTGTCGCGCGGGAGAAACTCGAACGCGTTGTCGAACCAGCCGACCACGCCTTCCGCCAGCGGCGAGGCGGCCGCGGCCGAAAGGGCGGCGGGATCCACGGTGAACAGCGATGTCACGCCTCGAGACTTGAGCTCCCCGAGCAGGCGCCCCAGGAAGCGATAGCCCCGTTCGGAGAAAGCCAGGGTGTCGGCCATGCCAGCCAGACCGTCCACGACCAATCGGCGGACCTTCAACTCGTCGACCAGTCGCAGCAGCTTGTGCCCCATCTCATCCATGGATTCGTCTTCGTGACCGAGCGGTTGAACGGTGAGCGCACCGGAATCAGCGGCTTGCGCGACGGCCAGGCCCAACTCCTGCCCCATGCGCTTCAAGTCCCCCACCAATTCCGTGCACGGCAGAAGAAGACCGGGCGCGTCGTCAGTTGCTGCTGCAGCAAACGCGAGCGCCAGAGTGGTCTTGCCGGCACCACTCTGACCGATGACCACCGAAGCGCTGCCGGAAAGAACCCCGCCGGCCCGTAGGACTGCATCGAGCGCCGGTATTCCGGACGAGAGGGTTTCCGGCCCCAGGGTTCCAGGCGATGCCGTGACAGGGAGACTTTCCAGGCGCGGAAAAAATTGAAGGCCGCTCGAAGAAATGCAGAAGGTATGCCGGCCGCGGATGACCTGGCTGCCGCGAAACTTCCGCACCTGCATGCGGCGCTCGGCGCGCCAGTGGAAACCGTAGTCCTCGAAGGAAAAAATGCCATCGACCATCGTCTGCTCGGCACTCAGGGCATTCCCGTTGCCGCTCGTCAGCACGAGGCATGTGCACGACATCGCGCTCACGAGGCTTTGGAGTTCATGCACGAACTGCCTCACCGAGTCGTCCGACATGGAGACCGGCCCGCCCACTACGAGACCGTCGATGACCAGCAAGCCGGCGCGGTGGCGAACCAGCTCGCCTTGCAGCAAGGCAACCACCGATTTCAGGCCGCCTTGCTCGAGCTCTCGATAGCCGCTGACATAGAAGACCTTGGCGTTGACCTCGCGCTGTTCGAAGAAAACTTGCCCTTCCATGTGCTGGAGCATTCTCGAATGCGATTCCGCGAGCATGGTGACGTAGAGCGTGCGGGTCTCGCGGCGAGCCAGGGTGTAGGCGATCTGATTCGCCAGCGTCGTCTTGCCCACGCCCGGTGGCCCCTCGAAGATGTAGACGCCTCCTTCGAACAAGCCGCCGTTGAGGATGCTGTCGAAGCCGTCGACATGGGTGGGCAGTCTTTTCATTCTGGGGACATACGGAGAGTGAGGAGATGGCGCTCGAGTTCACCTCTGCGCCGCCGCATATTGTGCAACGCTTCGCCAGCGAGGCGGCGTCCCGGCCGGAACCGCACGCGCCGGAACTCCCTTGCCGCTGAAAGCGCGGCCCGCCTACGTGCCGCGGCGACGAAAGAACGGAGGGTTCCCGCTTTCTTGTCGAAACCGCCCCAGGAGATACACATGGCCGAGGATGCCCAAGGCACGGGAGACGAACGTTCAGGGATGCGCAATGGGCTCGCCGCGAATCGCTTGCGGCACATTTCCGTGCACGTGATCGAGCCCGCCCCGGGCCGTTACTTCTGGGTGCTGCTCGAGCAGGGCACCGAGGGGGCGGCCTGGGTCGACATGCTCGAGAGCCAGAAGCCATGCAAGCACTGGAATCATGCATTGACCGATGGCATGGCCGCGCTGATCGACCTGGCGGGCGACGTGCGCGAAGGGCCGCGAGCAGTAAATACGCATGAAAATCCTTCCGCCAGCGGGATGGACGTGTCGTTGCGCAACTGGTAGCGCGCAGCAGCACCACGCGCTGTCAGCGTCAGCTCAAGCGGGCCCGGCCTTCTCTTCACCCGCGGCGTCGCCGATCTTCGACAATCGCCTCGCGCGCGGCCGCCGCGGCGACCTGTCATCGAAATGCTCCGGCTGCTGGCGTCGGGCGCGCGCGAGGGCCGAAAAGCCTTCCGCCGTCACCTCCGACACGCATGCGCGCGCGATGTAGACCTCCCCCGAAAGTTCGCGGATCGGAGGGTCGAAGCTTGCCTTGAGCAGCTTGGCCGCGTGCAGCCCGAGCAGCCGCTCGACGTCATCCCTCGAGGTGCACTCAGCGGGGAGTTGCTGCTGTTCGAAGGATGCCAGCAGCTTCATGCTGGCCAGCACGCGCAGCTCGCGTTCGCTCAATGCCTTCCTACGCACTCGGCGGACCTTCGCTTCCCGGCTTCGTGGCAGCCATCTGCTCGCGCGCCAGCAGCGAGGCCGCGTGGAGGCGCTCCGCCGTCAGGGCCGCGGCATCCGCCGTCATCGTCACGGCCACGCCATTGGGTCCATCGAGAATCACCACGCCATCCTCCGCGGTGGCGTGGCCGGCATCTTCGCGCAGCCCGGGCACGGTGCGGCGATCGGTCATGCGGAACTCCCGGTTCGTGCAACCGCGCGTGCCGCGGTCTGCTGGTTCAGGTACAGATATTGGGGGTCGAACCGCGCTCTCTCGACCAGGCTCTTCAAGTCCAGGATCTGCACGCTTGCGCCGCGGACATTGCACAGCCCGGCTTCTCGCAGTTCGCGCAGCACGCGATTCACGTGGACATTCGTGAGGCTACAGACCTCGCCGATATCGGCCTGCGTCATCGGCAGCGAGAAGGCATACCCGTCGGATGCGCCGATCGCCAGCAGGCGGGCGTGCGTCTCGCAAAGGAAGTGCGACACGCGCTGCAGCGCGTTGAGGCTCGACAAGCGGTAGATCCACTGCCGGTGCATCGCCGCGTCCAGCAGCGTGAGGAACCACAGCCGCCTCGCGAGGCCGGGCTCCGCTGCCTGCATCTCTTCCAGCGCGGCATGCCGAAAGACTGCGACGGTAACGTCGGTCAATGCGGCGACATCGTGGTCGAGCTCCTTCAGCGCATAGGCGTGCAGGTCGACGAAGTCTCCCGGCACATGCAGCGCGACGGGATGGCGCCTGCCATCGGGTGCGTCGACATGGCGTGTCATGAATCCCTCGACGAGCAGCGTGCTGATGTCGACTGGCACGCCCTGGCGAACGACCACACTGCCGGCCGCGTAGGTCTGTGTATGGGAGATGGCACCTTCGAGCAGGTTGCGCTCGGCATCTGAGATTTCTGCAGCGCGGTTGCGAAGTACGTCATCGGTCAGCATGGAGGATTCCTTGAGTCGGATGGTGCACCGCATCGCGGCGTGCTGCATTAACCTGGATCAAGTTTGCAGCTGCGCGAGCGCTATGCGAAGAATATGGGTCAAAGAGGGCTTTGTCCTACGCACGGGATCCCCGCCCGTCCTCAGAGTCGCGCTCCTCCCACGACCCATCTCCATGCGAGGCCTCATGTCCAAGAAAAAAGTCACCCCTTCCGTAGCCACCCTGGATGCGGCGCGTGCGGCGGCACGCAACACTGACAGCGGTCCCGCAGCACCGGCACCCGCGGCCGCTGGTAGCAACGACCTTCCGGCGCAGAAGATGATCGATGCGCAGGCCCTGGCCGCCGCCATGCCCGGCAATCCGAACAAGGCGCTCGAGCATGGCATCGCGAACGCGCAGTCAGCGCCCGTGGGCGCGACCGCGACACCGGCATCGCGCCTGCCCACCGGCAGCACGCTCTCGGAGGTCAATGCTTCGGCCAAGACAGGCAGTGCGGCGCCCGAGGGCGTGAACGCGACCATTGATTCGCTGGACCGCGTGCGGGTGGACTCCTCGGGCCAGGCGCTCACCACCAACCAGGGCGTGCCGATCGCCGACAACCAGAATTCCCTGAAGGCCGGCGCACGCGGGCCGGCGCTGCTCGAGGACTTCATCCTGCGCGAGAAGCTCACGCACTTCGACCACGAGCGCATCCCCGAGCGCATCGTGCATGCGCGTGGCTCGGGCGCGCACGGTTTCTTCGAAGCCTACGAGCCGCTGACGAAGTACACCAAGGCCGCGCCCTTCAAGGAGGCCGGAAAGATCACGCCGGTGTTTGTCCGCTTCTCGACCGTCGCGGGCGAACGCGGCTCCAAGGACACGGCGCGCGACGTGCGCGGCTTCGCCGTCAAGTTCTACACCGACGAAGGCAACTGGGACCTGGTCGGCAACAACATGCCGGTGTTCTTCATCCAGGACGCGATCAAGTTCCCCGACCTCGTCCACGCGGTGAAGCCCGAGCCCCATCACCAGATGCCGCAGGCCGCGAGCGCGCACGACACCTTCTGGGACTTCGTCTCGCTGATGCCCGAGTCGACCCACATGCTGATGTGGCAGATGTCGGACCGCGCGATTCCGCGCAGCTACCGGATGATGCAGGGCTTCGGGGTCCACACCTTCCGCCTCGTCAACGACGCGGGCGAGTCCTTCCTCGTCAAGTTCCACTGGCAGCCCAGGCTCGGCACCCACTCGATGGTGTGGGAAGAGGCGGTGAAGATCTCGGGCGCCGATCCCGACTTCCATCGCCGCGACCTGTGGGAGGCGATCGAGGCCGGCGAGTATCCGGAGTGGGAGTTGGGCCTGCAGATCTTCACGGAGGAGCAGGCCGAGCAGTTCAGCTTCGACATCCTCGACGCGACCAAGCTGATCCCCGAGGAGCTGGTGCCGGTGCAGATCGTCGGGCGCATGGTGCTCAACCGCAACCCGGACAACTTCTTCGCCGAGACCGAGCAGGTGGCCTTCTGCACCGCGCACATCGTGCCTGGGCTGGACTTCACCAACGACCCGCTGCTGGCGGGCCGGATCCACTCCTACGTGGACACGCAGATCAGCCGCCTGGGCGGGCCGAACTTCCACGAGCTGCCGATCAACGCCCCGATCGCGCAGGTGCACAACAACCAGCGCGACGGCATGCATCGCCAGGCCATCCACCGCGGCCGTGTCGCCTACGAGCCGAACTCGCTCGCTGGCGGCTGCCCGTTCCAGGCTGGCGCCGCGCAGGGCTTCACCAGCGTCGCCAGGCGCCTCGATGCGAAGGAAAGCGCGGACAAGGTGCGCATCAAGCCCGAGAAGTTCGCCGACCACTACACCCAGGCACGGCTCTTCTTCGAGAGCCAGTCGGAGGTCGAGAAGGCGCACATCGGCAACGCGTTCCGCTTCGAGCTGTCGAAGGTGACGGTGCCCGCGATCCGCGAGCGCGTGGTCGCGAGCCTCGCGAATGCATCGCCCGAACTGGCGGCGCGGCTCGCGCAGGATCTCGGCATGGCACTGCCCGCGGCCCTGCCCAAGGCGCTCGAAAACCCGCCCCGGCCCGAAGTCGAGGTCTCGCCGCCGCTGTCCCTGCTGGCCCGGCCGGGCGATGGCGGCATCCGCACGCGCAAGGTGGCGATCCTGATCGCGCATGGCGTGGAAGGAGCGTCGCTCGCGAAGCTCATCAGTGCGCTGGTCGAGGCTGGCGCGGTGCCACGCCTCGTCGCAGCCAGACTCGGGACCTACAGCGGTGCCGCGGGCGAAAGCTTCGAAGCGGACGCCACGATGGAGAACTCGCCGGGCTTCCTGTTCGACGCGCTTGTCCTGCCCGATGGCGCCGCGGCGGTGGAGGCGCTCGACGCCGATGCCCACACGCTGGAGTTCCTGCGCGCACAGTACTGGCACTGCAAGACGATCCTGGCCTTCGGCGCCTCGGAAGCCCTGCTGGCCGAAGCGCAGATCCCGCTGGCGCTGCCCGATGGCTCGCCGGATGCGGGGCTGGTGCTCGCGGATGCTTCCGATGCCGATGCGGCGATCGCGGCATTCATCGCGGCCATGCCGTTGCGCCATTTCGATCGAGAGAACGATCCGCCGAAGAACTGATGCGCTCCTCTCGCGTCGCGCTGGCGCGCCAGTTCCTTGTTGCCTCCTTCCAGGCCTTTTGAGGCAGAACCATGATCGGAATCGTCATCCCCGCGCACGACGAAGAGTCGGTGATCGAGCCTTGCATGGCGCACGCACTGGCCTGTGCCAGCGATCCGCTGCTCGGAGGAGAGCGCGTGGAGATCATGGTGGTCGCGGATCGCTGCAGCGATGCGACGGCCGCGATCGCCGCGCGTTCGGGCGCGAACGTTCTGGCTATCGACGCGCGCAACGTGGGGTGGGCACGCGCGGCCGGTGCCAACGCGCTGCTCGCGCTCGGCGCACGCTGGCTCGCCTTCACCGATGCCGACACCCTGGTCGCCGAGGACTGGTTGTCGCAGCAGCTCGCGCTCGACGCCGATGCGGTGTGCGGCACGGTCGCGGTGGACGACTGGACGCCTCATGGCGAGAACGCTCTTTTTCTGTCGCGGCACTTCGCCACGAGCTACCGCGATGCCGATGGGCACCGCCATGTGCACGGAGCGAACCTCGGCGTGGCGGCGCATGCCTATCTGCGTGCCGGAGGCTTTCAGGAGCTCGCCTGCAGCGAGGACGTGGCCCTGGTCACCGAACTGGAGCGCACCGGCTCGAAGATCTGCTGGAGCGCGCGGCCGCGCGTTCGCACGAGCGCGAGAAAGGTGGGGCGTGCTCCGGGAGGTTTCGCCGATGCGCTGCTGAACGCGGTGGCCTCGCAATTCCTCGGCAAGCCGGCGGCCGCCTGATGGCCACCGACGCCCAGGAGGTGGGAACATGCCGTTTAAGAGGGCGCGTCCTTCGTCCTTGTGCCTGGCACAGTACTGCGCAACGGCTCAAAGGGCTCTCGCGGGCAGTCTTGCCACTCCAGCGCTATCAGCGCAATCACGCCCTCGGCAAAAGCCACCACGTCTTCGGTCAACAGTGAGCCGGGAACAGGCACGCCCACACGCTTGGCTGGCGCCTTCAATTGAGCGCGCCGCAACTCGGCATTGTTCGGGACAGGATGGCTCGATGCGCTCGCATTGGTGCCGCCCGTAGGCGGCTTCGCGGATTCTCCGCTCCCGATGGGATTGGGCCGTCTTCTTTGCGAGCAATCTCGTAGAAACAGGCGCACCCGCCTGGGCTTCGAACCATCGCTTGCGACCAAGAGCAAGGGCTTGCGCCCGCGCATGCGGAACCTTTGAAGCCAGTGGCGACGCACGCGTGCATGCGCGTTACGCCTACCGTGGCGGGAGCATCGGCGATCACTACTTCGGCAGGCACACCGACTCCGCATGCGGCGGGCGCAACACCGAATCCCTTCCCTTGGCACAGAGGAACAGCAATGACCGATCCACGCGACGCGGGCCCCCGGCCTCCCTTCTCCACCTCCCAGCAACAACCGCCCGGCCTCGAGTCCGAGATGTCGCCGCGCCCCGATTTCGGCGAACACTCGTACGTGGGCGCCGGCAAGCTCCTCGGCAAGGCGGCCCTTATCACGGGCGGCGACAGCGGCATCGGCCGCGCAGTCGCGCTGGCCTTCGCCCGCGAAGGCGCGGACGTGGTGATCTCCTACCTGGCCGAGGAAGAGTCCGATGCCCAGGTCACCCGCGGCCTGGTCGAGGGTGCCGGTCGCCGCTGTGTGCTCGCACCCGGCGACATCCGCGAGGAGGCGCAGTGCCAGGCCCTCGTGGCCAGCACGCTCGAGCACTTCGGCCGCATCGACGTGTTGGTGAACAACGCCGCCTTCCAGATGTCGCACAAGTCGCTCGAGGACATCAGCGCCGGAGAGTTCGATCGCACCTTCCGCACCAACGTTTACGCGAACTTCTATCTCTGCAAGGCCGCGGTTCCCCATATGAAGCCCGGCAGCTCGATCATCAGCACCGCCTCGGTCAACGCCGACAAGCCCAACGCCACCCTCGTGGCCTATGCCGCGACCAAGGGCGCGATCCAGAACCTGTCGGGCGGCATGGCGCAGCTGCTCGCCGACAAGGGCATTCGCGTGAACTGCGTGGCGCCCGGCCCCTTCTGGACACCCCTGATCCCCTCAACCTTGCCGGAAGACAACGTCAAGGAGTTCGGCACGCAGACGCCCATGAAGCGCCCGGGCCAGCCGCGCGAGTTGCAGGCCGTCTATGTGTTGCTGGCCTCCGACGAGGGCAGCTACATCTCGGGCGCGACGATTCCCGTGACCGGTGGCGTGCCGTTCCTTTGAATCGGTCCCAGACGTTTACCTTTTCTCCGGCGCCGCTCGTTCCTGTGCCTTGCGGAAGGCGCTCCGGGCAGGATCGAGAGGTCGCCCTCCACTTAGGGGCCACGCGTGTTTGCGGTCGCATGAGGCTCTTCAGCCACGCGTTGATTGACGGCTGATGGCGCGCTTCATGAGCCTCAAGCGCGAGGGGCAAACCCCAGCGTCCGGTTTTGACAGTTGCCACCTTCTGCAGGCGGCAGTCCCGAGTGCTACTTGGCGAGAAAGTCTTCTGCCGACTTGCCGGCGTCCAAAGCGGCCTTGAACCAAGCCGGGCGCGGACCGCGGCCGCTCCACACATTGCCGTTCGGATCACGATACTTCGGTGCCGAGGCCCCCCCCTTGCCAGAGGACTTGCGACCCGCTTTACCCGATAAGGCCTTCGGTGTGCGACCGCGCTTGGCGCCCCCCGCGACGCCGAGTTCCGCAGCGGTGAAACCGTACACGGCGATGGCTTCTTTGATCCGCGCGAGCACCTCATTGGACTCCTGTTTGCGCAACTGATCGGCTTCTTGCTGAAGCTGTTCGATTTGCTTTTGAATCTCGAGGAAAGTCTTTTTTGCCATTGCTTGGTGGTTCATTTAATTTTGAGGTATCGATTTTTATCATAGATATCGACGCTCTCAAAAAATTGAGGAATGCCATTTTCTTGAAATACATCGAAAGAATCCAAATCTGCACACATCGGGTTGTTTCCGGGAAACGGACTGTCAAGCGATCAAGGAAGAGCCATCGACCTAACCTGATCTCAGCCTGATTGAACTTTTCCCTTGCGCGGTCATCGCCAGATCTGATGATCTTCGAAATTTTCCGACGCAACCAACGTAATCCTCAATTCAAGAGCTTGAAAGAGGTGCTGGCACCAGGGATGAGCCACCGTGATCCAAAAAGACTGACCACGGCTGGCGTTCCGGGTTGTGCACGTTCGCGTGAGAGCAACGCGATGCCACATCAACCGTTGCCTGCCGCGCACAGCGTCACTCGCAAGTCTCACCGGTTTCGTTGCTCATTGATTCCATCGGACTGTTCCTCCAACTCGATGGCATTTTTCTGATCGAGACGGCCTCGGCACACGTGCGCAGGGGGTTCTGGCTGCAGTCCGCCTACCGAAAATCCCGGCTTTCGGTTGCCTTCGCTAGCCTTCCCAACAAAGGCGTCAGGTCCTCCAGCCGAGAGGCGATGAGATTCTTGACCTCTCCTTCGCGCTGCCAGATTCCGTGCACCGCCATCAGTTTGGAGGCCAGGAGTTCGCTTCGCTGCAACTCCCTCAAGCCTTTCCACACGATCACCTGCACGACGCCCGTTTCATCCTCCAAGGAAACAAAGATTGTTCCCTTGGCTGTGTCGGGCTGCTGCCGCAACGTCACGATGCCGCAATGGCTGACCTGCGCTCCGTTGCCCACGGTATCCAGTTCTTCCGCGGTCATCATTCCTCGATGCGCCAAGCGCTCCCGTAGCAAGGACAAAGGATGCCTGCGCAGCGTCAAGCCTATCGACGCATAGTCAAACATGATTTCCTCGCCTTCTGGCGCAGGAGCGAGCTCGAGCAAGTCCTCGTCGATAGGCGCCTCGCGCAGAATTCCGGGCCCCGCTAGCAGCCCGGCCGCGTCCCACACCTGCTGCCGCCGATGTCCCGAAAGACTCATCAACGCATCCGCGGCAGCCAACCGCTTCATTTCATGACGCTCCAGCCCTGCGCGCAGCGCGAGGTCCTCGGCGCTGTCGAAAGGACATTGCGCGCGAGCATCGACAACACGCTGCGCCGAAGCAGTCTGAAAGCCGGTAATCATCCGCAGTCCCAGGCGCACCGCCGGTTCATGCACCAGGTCCTCGAGCGTGCAGTCGATATCGCTGTGCATGACATCGACCGCTCGTACTTCCACGCCATGGCGGCGCGCATCCTGCACGAGTTGCGAAGGGGAGTAGAAGCCCAGTGGCTGCGAGTTGAGCATCGCCGCCAGGAACTCAGCCGGGTGGTGGCACTTGATCCAGCAACTCGTGTAGACCAAGAGGGCGAACGAAGCGGCATGGCTCTCGGGAAAGCCGTATTCGCTGAAACCCTTGATCTGCTCGAAGATGGCGCGCGCGAAGCCCTCGTCGTAGCCACGCGCCTTCATGCCTTCGACGATTCTCGTGTGATAGTGCTCCAGGCCACCCTTGCGGCGCCACGCTGCCATCGCGCGACGCAAACCGTCGGCTTCCCCAGGGGTGAAGCCTGCTGCCAGGATCGAGATCTGCATCACCTGCTCCTGGAACACAGGAACGCCCAGCGTGCGACCCAGTGCTTCGCGCAGCGCCTCGCTCGGGTAGACCACGGGCTCTTTGCCCTGGCGCCGGTTGAGGTACGGATGCACCATGCCTCCTTGAATCGGCCCCGGCCGAACGATGGCCACCTCGATCACCAGATCGTAGAAGCATCGAGGTCTGAGTCTGGGCAGCATGCTCATCTGTGCGCGACTCTCAATCTGGAAAACGCCCACCGTGTCTGCCTTGCAGATCATGTCGTACGTGGCAGGGTCTTCGGCGGGGACGTCCTGCACGCTGAACACGCAGCCCTTGCGCTGCCCGATGAAGTCCAGCGCCTTGCGTATCGCAGTCAGCATGCCCAGCGCCAGACAGTCGACCTTGAGCAGGCCGAGTGCATCCAGGTCATCCTTGTCCCATTCGATCACGGTGCGATCTGGCATCGCGGCGTTCTCGATTGGCACCATGCGGCACAGCGGTCCCTTGGTGAGCACGAAGCCGCCGGTGTGCTGGCTCAGGTGCCGAGGAAAACCAATGAGCTCGCCCGTCAGATGCATCAGTTGCTGAACCTGCAACGAATCCAGCGCGAGGCCGCTTTCCCGCAACCGCTCGGGGTGAACCTGGGCGCCATCCCACCATTGATGCCCCTTGGCCAGCGCGTCCACTGTCTCCAGTGACATCCCCAGCGCCTTGCCGACATCGCGAATGGCGCTCTTGGGACGGTAGCTGATCACCACCCCCGTGAGCGCTGCGCGATCACGTCCATATTTCCGATACAGGTACTGCAGCACCTCCTCCCTGCGCTCGTGCTCGAAATCGACATCGATGTCGGGCGGCTCATTGCGCTCTTTGGAGATGAATCGCTCGAACAGCACGCTCATGCGGCCCGGATCGACTTCCGTGACACCCGTGCAGTAGCAGACCACGCTGTTGGCGGCGCTGCCGCGGCCCTGGCACAAGATGTGCCGCGACCGTGCGAAGGCCACGATGTCGGCCACCGTGAGGAAATAGTGTTCGTAGCCCAGGTCTGCAATCAGCGCAAGCTCGTGCTCGATCTGCGTGTGCATCGCGGCCGGAATGCCGTCCGGCCAGCGGCGGCCCGCCCCTTCATAGGTAATTAGGCGCAGGTAGCTGGCGGGTGTTTCCCCTGCGGGCACCACCTCGTCAGGGTACTGGTAACGCAACTCGTCCAGGCTGAAGCTGCATCGCTGGGCGACCTCGAGCGTGCGCGCGAGCAGCTCTACGCTGTAGGTCTGGGCGAGGCGCAAACGGGTTCGCAAGTGCCGCTCGGCATTGGGCTGCAGGTCGAGCCCGCATTCGGTCAATGGCTTGCCCAGCCGCGTGGCGGTCATCACGTCCTGAAGCGGTTTGCGAGAGCGAACATGAAAATGCACATCGCCGGCAGCCACCAGCGGAATCGCCGTGTCCTGGCCGACGCGCTCCAATCGGTGCAGCCACATCTCGTCGTCCAGCAATCGCAGCTTCTCCACCGCGAACCAGCAACGTCCTGTGAACTCGGCCAGCAGCCAGCGCCCGATCCATTCGAGCTGGACGGCAGTGGCCATGCGCTGTGGCGAAGCCAAGACGACACAGCCGTCCAGCTCGGCCCCCCTGATGTCCTGCAGATCAAGGCGATAGCTTCCCTTCGCGCAAGCACGGCGCAGTTTGGTGATGAACTGCGACAGGTTGCCATAACCGTCCAGATGGCACGCAAGCACGGTGAGCGTGAAGGAAACCGCGTCGGGATGCGCCCCCTCCGTGTCCACTCGGAACTGGCTGCCGATCAGCAGCTTCATATCGTGCTCCTTGGCGGCAACATGGGCGCGAACCACGCCCGCCAGGCTGCACTCGTCCGTGATCGCCAAGGCCGAGTAGCCAAGCTTCTTCGCGCGCTCGACCAGTTCCTCTGGGCGGCTTGCCCCACGAAGAAAGCTGAAGTTGCTCAAGCACTTCAGCTCGGCATAGAGGGGCAGTTGCATTTCGAGCCCTCAAGCGAAGGTGCCATGGAGAAACCAGGCGGTCTCTTCCCGGGCCAGGCGCATCTGAAAAATCCATAGCACACCGGCATGCTCGCTCACGGCCACCCAGTAGTCGCGTGCGACATGGCGAGTGGTCTCCGGCGGCGGAACGGCGGAAAACGCTCCCTCGTTGTTGCCGGCCTCGACACCTGTTGTGCGATCCCACCAGCCGCCCTCCACGCGATGGGGGCCCGCCAGCAGTTGAAGCACACCCTGGTAGATCGGCCGGTTGTCCTGAACGGCCAGACGCAGCGGCTTGGCGAGCATGAAGGTCGGCTGCGGCACGTCGAGCGGCCTGCACCCGATGCGAGGCGCGCGTTCGGGCGCCGGTCGCCAACGACACATCCATTCCATCCGGTGGTCCTCGACGAGGACCGGGCGCAACACGCGGTCCGGCCCCAGGCGTGCGGCGATGCGCTCGAGGACGAGCGCCAGGCTCTCACCCGACTGCTTCGTCTCGGGCAGCATGGAGAAGCTTTTTTCTTCCAACGGCTGCACCTCGTTGGTCACCAGCTCCAGATCGCCCACTGGCGCCAGCAGTTCGACCTTGACCAAGTGCTCAGCCAGAAGCCGCATCAGGTGTTCGGTGTCGCGCGTGGCATGGGCTGTTCGCACGGTCATTTCGCCGCCATCACCTGCCGCCTTCGAGCGCATGGCGTCATGGCACCAGCGCAAGGTGAAGGCAGTCACGCCTGAGCGCCGTGCCAGAAGCCATCCCGCCATCTGCAGCATCAGTCGACGAGCACCGAAAATCATCGCCGGCGCATGCTCCACACGCGCCATCAACTCGAGCTTCGCATGGAAAGTTTCCGACAGCTGGGTCCACGCATGACCGTCAGGGCGCAAGCCATACGCCTGATCCAGGGCTCCAAGCAACTGCGCGTCAAAGCGCCGGCTCAGGCCACCGCGCGGTAGGGCTCGAACCTGTCCCAAGGTCTGGCAACCCAGGCGTGCCAGTGTGGCTTGGTGCACGGCGACCTGCGTGAGTGTCTCCAGCGGCAATGCATCCAACAGTTGCGCCAAGGGCTTCGCAAAGCCATTGGACAGGCCCGCACGCGCGAGTGCGAGCGCGGCCAAGCTTGTGGGCGCCCATGCGAGGTGTCGCACGCCAAGATCGACGCACTCTTCGCGCACCCGCTCCACCAACCGGCGCTTGCCGCCAAACAGTCGCAAACTTTGCTCGAGTTCCATCACGACGCCGGGACACGACAAAAGCGCTTCGAGGACGGCAACGCGCGGGGTGAACTGCAGGCACCAGGTCGCCAGACCGTCGAGCGCTTCAGTGCGCGGCTTCGGATCGTCCGGCAGGTTGCCCGGGAGCAATGCTGCCCACAGCATGAGGGAACTCTCTGGAATGACGCGCCGCGATCAGACGGCTCGGGTGTTGCAGGCGCGGCGTGAGGATGTCCGCCAGACCACCGGGGATCGATGGCAGACGCAGCTCCGTATCGTGCGCGGGCCCCTTGCGCTTGAGCAGTTGCACTCGCAGTTCCCAATCGATGCCGAATCGCGCTTGCAGGCGCAGCGGCGCGGCCGACGCCTCGTGCGCGGCCGCAGCCGGTCGAAAGAGGATGATCGGCGCATCGCAGCTCTGCGCGCCAACCTGCAGGCGACGAATCTGCTCCTGACGAGCCTGCGGCACCCATCCCAGCACCATGCCCGCTGCGTTGGCCCTGAGCAGCTGTTCGATCGCCCACAGCCGCTCCACGGGCTTGTCCGCGTGAATCCAGACCAGATGACGCTCGTCGAGTCCCAGATGAACAAGCCCTGGGATATGCGGAGCCTTGGGAGGCCCCACCACCACGATCTGCTTGCCTTGCAAGACCAGCGCACGCACGGCGGGCGCGAAGAGCCGCCATTCGAGAACCGTCGCCTGCACCTGCAGAACTTCGGTCAGCGAACCGCAAGGCCACCCACCACCGGGCAGTTCTGCGTCCAGGGCCTCGAAGCCACTGCTGACGATGCGGGTCACGGGGCTACCCAGGGCATCCCCCCGCCAGATCGCGGATTCCACCGCGGGCGGAAGGAGCAGCGGACGGCCTTTCGGGTCGCGCGGCGCATGGGAAGCGAAACGGGCAGGGGGCGCTTCGTCGCCACCCACCCACGACAGGGAGGCGGCCATGTGGACTCCAATACTGTATGGAAATACAGTATCCTTGAGCCTCCAGCCGTTTAGCAAGAAGGGTTACAAATTTGGCGGGTTTTTGAGGTGCGAACGCAGCACCCCTGGAGTTTCTGTGCGTTGCATCAGGCCCCAGAGGCGTACTGCCACAACGCAACGCCTAGCGAACATCAGGAGCAAGTCTTCGAGTGACGCGACGGCACGTGGGAGGTACAAGGGGAGCGCGACTGGCGGCCGAACTGGGGCGGAATGTCGCGCCCGCAGCCTTCGTTCAACTTCCAGGCGCCGGACCAAGAAAAGCCTGCTGACACATGACTGGCAACGCGACAACGATCGCAGCCACGACTTCAAGGTGGGAATGCCGGAATGCTCCGGCGGGCATGTCACAACAAGTCGATGTCGGCCGTCTTACAAGCGAAGGCTGGTGATGTTGCCAGTCTTCACACAAAAGGAAAGAAAGATCATGCAACGCGCAAATTGGTTTCAAGTCTCGCCCGAAGGTGCGAAGGCCATTGGGGGCCTTCATCACTTCGTCACCAAGGACACTGACCTTCCGGCTCAGCTCATCGACTTGGTTTTTCTCCGGGTCTCCCAGATCAATGGCTGCGCCCATTGCATCGACATCCACACACGCGATTTGATCAAGTCGGGTATGTCGGTCGACAAGGCTGTGCTGGTCCCGGTGTGGCACGAAGCGGCCTACCTGTTTTCGGATCAAGAGCGCGCAGCCCTCGCGTGGGCCGAAGAAGTGACCCTGGTCAGTGAAACGCATGCGTCCGATGAAGCTTATGCAGCCGCAGCGGCCGTCTTCAGCGAGAAGGAACTGGTCGACCTTACCCTCACGATCGCAACCATGAACGCCATCAACCGCCTCGGCGTCAGTTTCCGTCTAAAACCCCGTGCGAAAGTCGAATAACGGCCAGCCCTTGCCATCACACGACTGCAGGCAAGCGAACCAGAGTGGCGGCAAGACGCGCCAGCTTTTCTGGGTTGCGCTGCACATGGATCTTTTGGATCTGCTGGTCGCCGATCTCAAAGGACTGCGCCGATTCCAATTGCCCGTCGATGTAGCGCAATAGGCCCCATCGACCATTGAGCTTCACCAGTTGGACCTGCATCGCCCCGCCATAACGGCGGTGTGATGCAAAGTACATCAAAGCGATGCGACGTGCGCCCAGAAGAGGCGTACCAAAGCTCGGGACCAAGCCACCGCCGTCACTGAACAGCTTAGCGTGTTCGCCAAGAAGAGCTTGCAGCCCCGCGAAGTCGCCACGTGAAATCGCATGAGCGAAGTCCCGCAGCACCTGGTGTTGGTGCTCGTTGCGTACGGGCAATGCCGGCGGGCGCGGATCTTTTGCGCGAGCTTTCTCCAGTTCGCGCCGTGCACGGTGCACAATCTGTCGCGCTGCCGCTTCTGTTTTCCCTAAGATTTGAGCTACTTGGTCATAGTCAACATCGAAGACCTCGCGCAGAAGAAATGCGGCGCGGGCCTCTGGTGAGAGATGGTCAAGAAGAATCAGAAATGCTACAGAAACGTCGTCGGCCAGCGAGTAGATTTCCTCCGGATTGGTGTGGTCATCCTCAAGCAGCGGTTCGGGCAACCAATAGCCTGGATAGGTCTCGCGCCTTAGCTTCGCCGCGCGCAGCCGGTCGATTGCCATCCGAGTCGTCATCGTCACGAGCCAAGCCTCGGCATTGAGCACCTTGTTTTGGCTCTCCCTGCGGAATTCATGCCATCGCAGCCAGGCGTCTTGAACCAGATCTTCTGCCTCTTGCGCGGAAGCCAACATTCGATACCCGATGGAATAGAGACGATGCCGCACCTGTTCAAAAACGTCGGACAAATCCTGCCTACCAGTCAGAAGGTTCAAGAACTCATCAATCGTATCCCAGACATCTGCGAATGCGCTGCAGCGCTGGCCTACGGATCTGCATCTCGCACCCAGAACTGCTGCCCAATGGCTTGCGACCGCGTTTGGACTGCCTCAGAAAGCGGCCATTGCTGAGCGCTTGGACGCTCACTCACCGAGCATAAGTGAGCCAATCTGAACAGGATGGCAACGGCTGTAGCGCATGGGACGGGATCTCAACCGAGCCCCCAGAACCGCACGCCGTTTGTCGAGTTGATCCAAGAATTACACCCCAACCCCACTGCATGAGCTCGCTGCCAAGGCAGCGCGGCGGTTTTAGGGCACGTGTCTGGCCACACCGGCAATAATTGGACGACTGACCGTCATCCGTCCTGTCTGCAGGTCACGCAAAGGGTAAAAAACTTCTCCAGTGTTTGATTTGCCAAGCACGCCCGCCGTGCTCTCAGTCACGTACACGCCTGGCAGTTCTGTGTTCAGGCTGACACGGACTCGGCAAGACATGTGTGGAATCCAGAGCTGCAGTTGCTAACCGTCTGGGACATACAGAGCATCCGCTTCAACGGAGGGAAAGTTTTCGCCATCCTCGATGTTGACAATGATTTTTGATCCGCTTATGTACTGGAGCTGGCTCGCCGTGATGTACCAGTAGGCTTGACCATTGAAGCGAATTCAACGGTGCCTCTGAGCGGCTTGATGCTGGCAATTCCACATGGAAAACCATCAGAGGCCGCCGCTCCTGACGCAAAGAGGGCGGTGAGCATGCACAGAGTCTGATCCTCATGCCGGCACCTCTCATGCCTCCAGATCGAACTTCAACTGGAGTTCGCGGATGGCACGAGCGATGTCATTGCGATGCGTACCTCGATCGCTCATGACGCGGACGGTCCAGTTCGGGTACCCCTCGCCGGCCTCCATCCAGATCACGCCGCCTCTGTAGACGTCCGTGTCTTCGCCTCGAAGACCTGGGATTCGACTGATTCTCTCCAGTAGCAGCTCTTGCAGCTGCTCAGCAGTTCGGGTGGCTTTCGGCATTCTGGGCATCACGGCGAGCTCGTTCAGGCCGCGAGCTTGGGGTGGGAGCACATTTTGAACCACTACCATTTCCGATAAGTGCCAGAGCGATACGCTATCAACACTTAGCTCGAACCGCGCGGTACCTCGCCCAGCAGCGTCGTTGGCGCGAGCGCTTCCGCGCACGCCTTCGAGGGTTCGACCGCAAAGTCCTTGTCCGTCGACAGAGAATCGATAGAGTTCAACTGAACTATCGAACGTTGTCGTCGCGCAATGACTTCCAACTGTCGCCCCAGCATGATCCGAACCCGCGTGTCATCGGAAACTCGGGCACGCTTTTCCGCGCTGGCAGCACTTCATGGCCTCAGCGAGTCACACCTGCTCGTACGGATGGTGAACGAGGTTCTCAAGAGTTCGAACTCAGACGAACAGGACCACTCCGAAAACGATGCAACGCCTGCACTCGAGGCGGACGATTCAACCCTGCCTCGCGTCGCACTTCGCCTTCGGCCGGGTGACCGCGCCTTGGCAACACTACGTGCCGAAGCATGCAGCATGAAGCTCAGCAGCTATTTGGTCCTGCTGGTGCGCAACCATGTACGCCGCTCGGCGGTGCCACCCCCTTGCGAACTGACACAGCTCAAGGTCCTCTGCGCGCACCTGGCCGCGCTAAGACGACAACTCGAGTCGTTCGGCACGCCGAACACGCCGGTCGGAGTGCCCACGGCAGTGGGCGAGTTGCTTGAGGAGGTCCGAAGCCAGGTGGAAACAGCGCGCGAAGAAGTGGCGGCCGTTGTTCGCAAAAACCTGATTTGCTGGGAAACCGGCGCGCAGGACTGAAATGCCCGCGAGAAACGCGCAAGCCAGTCGGCAAGGCGCCGCACCGTTCGGGACCACCCCCGACATGTCGCTGGACATCGTGAGCTATGGCCGCAAGGGGCCAGGCGACGTCTTGCGCTTCAGTTCCGACGAGATCGCGCAGATCCGACGTACGGTCGATCGTGCACCAGAGGTGATGGTGAAAGTGACCGGCGGCGGACGTGACGCCTCCAGCGTTCAGGTCCATCTGGACTACATCGGCCGGCAGGGGAAACTCCCCCTCGAAGACGACGAAGGACGCACCCATCAAGGAAGAAACGCCGCTCGCGAACTCGCAAGCGACTGGCAGTTGGATCTCTGCAAAGGTCAGTACAAGTCCAAGCCGCGCAAAGGTCAAACGGACAGCCGTCCCAAGGTCGCTCACAACATCGTGCTATCGATGCCGCAAGGGACGCCGTCGGACAAGCTGCTGAGGACCGTGCGCGCATTCGCACGCACGAACTTCGGGCAGCGCCACCGATACGCCATGGCCTTGCATGTCGACCAGGCGCATCCGCACGTCCATCTGGTCGTCAAAAGCGAGCAGGAGTACGAGCCAACGAAGCGGCTGTGCATCTACAAAGCCACGCTCAGGCAGTGGCGGGAGCAGTTCGCGGCACTCCTGCGCGAGGAAGGCGTGACGGCGAACGCGACCGCCAGGCAGGTGCGTGGACAGATGCGCACCCCCTACAGTACGGCAGTCCATCACCGCCTGCAGGCGCTCCAAGCGGCCGCTCGGTTGCCGCCGGCAGAGAAAAGCCAGCATCAGGCGCCAAAGACTTCCACCTTCATGCAAGCCAAGATCGAAAAAGTGCTTCACCTCCTCGGCACCCAGGAGCACGTCATCGATCACGGTCTCGAGGCGATGCAGCGCACGCGACAAGGAGTCCTCCATGATTGGCGCGCCACGGCCCAGCAGCTGCGCCGGCAGGGAGAGGCCGAACTGGCAGTGCAGGTCGATCGCTTTGTCGCGAGCATGCCCGCAGTGCAGACCGACGCCAGATGGCTCGCAGAGCGTTGGAAGGCACAGGCCGAGCGCCGCCCGGACCCGACGGCTCTGGCCCATGACAAAGGACCCCGGACGCGATGAATCCCAACTTCGTCGCTGTGACGCCTCCTTCGGGTTCAACACCATGCACGGGGAGACAGCGATTCTCGAGGCTTGCTAAACCAGCAGGATGCGAAGTCCGGACTAGTGAACTGCGCCGTGAACTCGGCCGGGCGAGCGAAGCAGGAATTCCTTGAGGTTGGCGGCGTTCGTCTTCTCGAAGAGACGGGACTTGTAGGTCAGCACAGTGGTGGGCGAGAGGTTCAGCGCGCGGGCGACCTCCTTGGCCGTGTGGCCGCGCCAAAGAAGTTCGGCGACCTGCCGTTCACGCACGGAGAGTGACGCCATGTCGATGGTCGCCGGGGAAATCGACGACGGCGGTTGCGTGGCGAACTCGTCATGGCGCTGTGCCAGGGCGATCAACGAAGGGCCACAGTAGCGCAGCAACGCCGTGGTTCTGCTCGACACCGCGCGCGAGAAGTACAGGTTGATGTAGCAAGTCCGCTCGCCCCAGGTACCGAACAGCGAGATCTTGCTTGCGAAGCCGGGCTTCTCGAACAACTGCTGACGGTATTCGCGATCTCGAATGCTCTCGGGCGAGACCGATACCAGGTGCACGTCCGAGACGGGATCGCGTATGGACTCGCACACGCGCTGGTAGTTGGGATCGCGCTGGTAGAGCCGATTCACATAGACGTCCGTGGTCCATTCGATCATCGACTGATCGAGCAGGCTCGCGCAACGCGCATAGCCGATGCGGCCCGTGCGGTCGTAGCGCAGGTGGGACATGTGGTCCACACCCACCACCTCATGGAGCCCGCGCAGCAAGGTCGCGTGAAACATCGGCCGCCCCAGGTCGAGGATGGCCTGGGGTGCCCAGACATCCCGCATCGGGGCCAAGGTGGCCAGTTCGTTCGTCTCCATCGTTCTGATTCTCCTGCCGCGGCGACGGGCCTCGTCCCTTGTCGATGTCCTTACTCGACAGGACAGACCGAAAAGGGGCTGGCTCCTAAATTCGTGCCGGTCACCTTGAGCGGCACGAACCGCAGTCCTTGAATGTTAGAACTTCCCGTCTATTCCTACAAACGCCCCGGCGAGCTCGACCGCCCCCAAGACACCCCGCACCCTGTCATCGTGGTCGGCGGCGGACTCAGCGGCCTCAGTGCGGCGCTCGACCTGGTGCGGCGCGGCATCCGCGTCGTGGTCCTGGACGATGACAACACCGTGGGCGTGCGCGGGTTGGCCTCGCGCGGCATGGTCTGGGCCCAGCGCACGCTGGACATCTTCGAGCGCCTGGGCATCGCGCACGAAGTCGTCGCCAAGGGCGTGCGCTGGAACCTCGGCCGGGTCCTGTGCCGCGATGCCGCCGTCACCTCGTTCAGCCTGCAGGCGCAACCCGACATGCGCCACAACGGATTTGCGAATCTGCAGCAGTACTACGTCGAGAAGTTTCTCGTCGAAGCCCTGCAACGCGAGCCGCTGGCCGAGTTGCGCTGGTTGAACGAGGTCGTCGCCGTCCGTCCGACCGAGGACCACGTCGAGCTCGACGTGACGACGCCCGAGGGGGCCTACACCACCCGTGCCCAATGGATTCTGGCCTGCGATGGCGCCAACAGCCGGGTGCGCACAGCCCTGGGGATCGCGCCTCGGCTTCATGACCGCACCGAAGACCGCTGGATCATCATCGATGTCATCCTGCGCACGGGTGAATGGCCCGAGGAGCGCTGGACCTGGCTGGATGCGAGCGCCAACGATGGACGCGCCGTCTGGCGGCACAAGATGGCGGACGATACCTGGCGCCTCGACTTCCAGTTGGCACCGGATGAAGACACGGCGATCGCGACAACGGAGTCAGCGATGCGCGAGCGGGTCGCCAAGCTCGTGGGACCGGACGTTGCGTTCGACATCGCCTGGTCAGGCGCGTGGGGCTATCGCCATGAGTGCCTGGACGATCTGCGCAAGGGACGGGTCCTCTTCGTGGGCGACGCCGCCCACCTGGTGGCGCCTTTCGGCGCACGTGGCGGCAATGGCGGCATCCAGGATGCCGACAACCTCGGCTGGAAACTGGCGCTGCATCTGCAAGGGCTCGCTGGCGAGGCCGTGCTGGACAGCTACGGCCACGAGCGCAAGCACGCGGCGCTGGAGAACATTCGCCAGGCACGCCGGTCTTCGCGCTTCGTCTACCCGGGGGCACACAGCTCGGCCGCGCTGTGGCGCGACGCCATCATCGCGCTGGCGCCGGACCACGATTGGGCCGCTCGCATGATCAACACCGGGCGCCTTTGCACCCCCGCCATCTACCCCCCGTCGGCGCTCGCAGCCGGCATGCATGCACAGACCGGCGCGGCGCTTCCGAATGTGGTGCTCTGCAGCGAAGACGTTGTCGCGTCTCGCCCCCACACGACGCTGCATCAGATCCTCGGCCCTTGGTTCACCGCACTGGTGCTCTCGGACGAACTGCCCTCGCATCGCACAACGCATCCGCTGTTGAACTGGGTCGCCGTCGGACGGTATTGCGACGGGCCCGGCCGCGCGGCGCTGGCCCGTCAGTTGGGCCTGAGCGCCGCAACCGGTGCGGTGTGGCTCATTCGCCCCGATCAGCACGTCATGTCGGTGCTGGCGATCGACGAGACCGATGCCATGGAGCGACTTTCCGCTGTGCTGCAGGCAGCGCTGGATTCAACCCCCATCGTCTGTGAGGAGGCTTGAGACGTGCCCGCAACGCAACAACAACTGGACGATGTCCTGGAACACCTGGTCGCATTGACCGACCTGCCCGACGTCACCGCGCAACGCGATCGCCTTGCATGCCTGGTGCTGCTGCTGGCGGAGTCTCTCGATGACCCGCAGGCCGTGCATGCAGCCATCGAAGAAGTCCTGCGTCATGACACACAAGGCTTCGCGCTCGCCATCCCCTGATCCATTTCGAGGACCCGCCATGACACCCGCCATCCAGGCCCGCGGCCTGCATCACTTCGCCTGGCGTTGCCGAGACGCTGAAGAAACCCGGCATTTCTATGAAGACATCCTCGGCCTGCCGCTGGTGCATGTCGTCAAGGAGGAAATCGTGCCGTCCACGGGAGAGCATTGCCCCTTCGTGCACTTGTTCTTCGAATTCGCCGACCACTCCCACATCGCCTTTTTCGACCTGGGCGACAACGCCGTCACCCGGCAGGACCCGCACACACCGGGCTGGGTCAATCACTTCGCGATGGAGCTGGCCAGCGAGGCGGAGGTGGCGCAGATGCGCGAGAGGCTGCTCGCGCACGGCGTGGAGGTGGTGGGCGTCACCGACCACCATTTCATCCGCTCCATCTACTTCTTCGACCCCAACGGTCTGCGCCTGGAGCTGACCGTGCGCCTGGATGCGGCACCCATCGCCGATTACGTCGAGCAAAAGCGCCGCATCGCGCACGAAGAA
This sequence comes from Variovorax sp. FG153, assembly GCF_057809595.1. NCBI lineage: Bacteria > Pseudomonadati > Pseudomonadota > Betaproteobacteria > Burkholderiales > Comamonadaceae > Variovorax > Variovorax sp. FG153. Next base: position 5,220 of record NZ_JBMDKG010000060.1, on the reverse strand, counting down.
CTCGCCGCGTGGACCCGCGACAAGGCCCGAGGCCTGCGCCCGGGACAAAGCGGCACCAGCAGCCAGGCCCGGCACGACAAACCCACTTCTCATTGACGACGAATTCCACCCCAGCACCATGAACAACAAAGCCTTCGCCTCGCACGCCGACCTCGCCAAGAAAACGATCTCCTTCGAGCGCCTGTCCGACAACGCCTATGCCTACACCGCCGAGGGAGATCCGAACTCGGGCGTGATCATTGGCGACGACAGCGTCATGGTGATCGACGCCACCGCCACGCCCGCCATGGCGCAAGGCCTGATCCAGGCCATCCGCAGCGTCACCGACAAGCCCATCCGCCATGTGGTGCTCACCCACTATCACGCGGTGCGCGTGCTGGGCGCTTCGGCCTACGCGGCGCACGGTGCGGTCAACGTCTTCGCCAGCCGCGGCACCCTCGAACTGATCGCCGAACGTGGCCAGGCCGACATGGATTCGGAGATCGGGCGCTTCCCCCGTCTTTTCCAGTCGGCCGAGGACATTCCGGGGCTGACCTGGCCGACGATCGTCTTCGAGCGCGAGCTGACGCTGCACCTGGGCAGTCTCGAAGTGAAGCTGATGCACCTGGGCGCCGGGCATACGAAGGGCGATGCGGTGGCCTGGATCCCTTCGCAAGGCATCTGCTTCTCAGGCGATCTGGTCGAGTACAACGCCGGCGTCTATACGGGCGACGCCCATCTGGCGCAATGGCCCGCCACCCTGGACGCGCTCGAAGCGCTGCAACCCCGCCAGCTGGTGCCGGGCCGCGGCCCCGCATTGAAGACGCCCGAGGACAGCCGCGCCGGCATCGCGTACACGCGCCGCTGGGTGCAAACGCTCTACGGCTGCGCCCAGCAGGGCGTGCGCGAGGGGAAATCGCTGCGCGAGGTCTATGCAGCGACACGCCAGGCGATGGACCCGGAATTCGGCCACGTCTTCATCTACGAGCATTGCATTCCTTTCGACGTGTCGCGCGCCTACGACGAAGCGAGCGGCATCGAGGTGCCGCGCGTATGGACCGCGCAACGCGATCGGGACATGTGGAGCGCCCTCAACGACTGAACGCAGACGCCCATCATGAAACTTGCCACCCTCAAGAACGGCACACGCGACGGACAGTTGGTCATCGTGAGCCGCGATCTGCAACGCATGACCGCGGCGCCCGCATCGGTGAACACCATGCAGCAAGCGCTGGACCGCTGGCCTGAAGTTCGGGCCGACCTCCAGGCGCGTTACGAAGCGCTCAACGCGCGCATCGACGCGGGAGAGGCCTTCGACGCATCCCGCTGCGCCGCCGCGCTGCCACGCGCCTATCAGTGGCTGGACGCCTCCGCCTACCTCAACCATGTCGAAATGACGCGCCGCGCGCGCGGCGGCGAAATGCCGCCGTCCTTCCTCACCGATCCCGTGATGTACCAGGGCGCCTCGGACGACTTCATCGGCCCGCGCGATGACATCGTGGCGGCCAGCGAGGAACTGGGGGTCGACCTCGAGGCGGAGGTGATCGTGGTGACCGGTGACGTTCCGCTGGGCGTCAACGAACAAGACGCCTTGGGACATATCCGGCTGCTGGGCCTGGTCAACGACGTCACGCTGCGCTCGCTGGTGGTGCCCGAACTGGCCAAGGGCTTCGGCTTCGTCCAGTCCAAGCCGGCCTCCGCGCTGTCTCCGGTGCTTGTCACGCCAGACGAGCTGGGCAACCATTGGCGCGGCGGCAAGCTGCACCGGGTGATGGAAGTTTGGCTCAACGACAGGCAGCTCGGGCGTCCGCAGGCCGGCGAGGAGATGCAGTTCCATTTCGGCGAACTGATCGCCCATGCAGCGCGCACGCGACGACTGATCGCCGGAACCGTCCTGGGCAGCGGCACCGTCTCCAACCGCAGCGACGAGGCGGGTGTGTGCTGTCTGGTCGAGGCACGCGTACGCGAACAACTGCGAGAAGGCCGGATGCACACCCCGTTCCTCAAGCACGGGGACCGTGTCCGCATCGAGATGCGCGATGACGGGGACGCCAGCATCTTCGGCGCGATCGATCAGGTCGTGCGTATTGAAGGGGCATCGCCGTGAGTTCCGCGTCCACCGTGCGCCTGCACAGCTACTGGCGCAGCTCAGCCGCCTATCGCGTGCGGATCGCGCTGGGGCTCAAAGGCATCGTTTTTGAATCCGTCTGCTGGCACATGGCGAATGGCGAGCACCTGCAGCAGCGCTACCGCGATCTTGCGTCCTTCGGCCTGGTGCCCATGCTGGAGATCGATGGGCTGCGGCTACAGCAGTCGCTCGCCATCATCGAGTACCTGGAGGAGCGCAATCCTGACCCCCCGCTTCTTCCAAGCGAGCGGTCTCAACGCGCGCGGGCACGGGCATTGGCCCAGCTCGTGGCGTGCGAAATCCATCCCCTCAACAACCTGCGCGTCCTCAAGCGCCTGCGCGGTTCGCTGCGCGCGGACGATGCCCAGGTTGCCGACTGGTACCGGCATTGGTGCAACGAAGGCTTCCAGGCCCTCGAGTCCGCGCTGGCGCCTTTCGAGGCCGGACCGTTCGCGCTGGGCGCGCAACCCTCGATCGTCGAGTGCTGCCTGATACCGCAGATCTACAACGCGAGGCGCTACGAGGTGCCGATGGCCGCCTACCCGCGCATCCTGGCGATCGCCGCAGCCTGCGAGAGCCTCGCGGCCTTCGATGCGGCGCGCCCCGAGCGCCAGCCCGACGCGCCGACCTCGTCGCCTTCCTGACTCGAACCCTCATAACGACAACCGGACGTCGCCCTGAAGGACGTTCACATTCCCTCGGAGACAACCGTGCCCCCTACCGCCTCTCTCCCGATCTCACAGGACCCGCCCGCGACGCGCGAGGACAAGAAAGTCCTGACCGCCACCCTCGTCGGCACCGCCATCGAGTGGTACGACTATTTCATCTACGCCCAGGCGGCGGGCCTGGTGCTCGGGCCGTTGTTCTTCGCACCCTTCGCACAGAACAATCCGGGTCTGTCGCTGTTGCTGGCGTTCGCCACCATCGGTGTGGCTTTCCTGTTTCGGCCGCTGGGCGCCATCATCTGCGGCCACCTGGGCGACCGCTTCGGACGCAAGGCCGTGCTGGCCGCCACGCTGATTCTCATGGGCGCGGCAACCACCCTGATCGGCGTGCTCCCCGGTTACGCCCAGATCGGCGTCTGGGCACCCGTGCTGCTGATCCTGCTGCGCATCCTGCAGGGCTTTTCGGCCGGTGGCGAATGGGGCGGTGCCGCATTGATGTCGGTCGAACACGCGCCGGCCGACAAGCGTTCGTTCTTCGGTGCCTTCCCCCAGATCGGGGTGCCGATCGGCATGATCGTCGCCACGGGTGTGCTCTGGGCCGTCACCTCGGTGCTTGGCAAGGAGCGGTTTCTCGACTGGGGATGGCGCCTTCCGTTTCTGTTCTCGATCGCGCTCGTGGTGGTCGGCGGACTGATCCGCCGTTCGGTGGAGGAGTCGCCCGTCTTCTTGCGCATGCACGAGCGGCGCCGCGAATCCGCTGCGCCGCTGGGGCAGCTCTTTCGCCATCACCGCAGGCAGGTATGGCAGACGGCGTTGATCTTCGTGGGCAACAATGCCGCGGGCTACCTGCTCGTCGCCTTCTTTCTGAGCTACGGTCAGCGCGTGCTTCAGTTGCCGTCGCAGCAACTGTTGGCCGCCTGTACGGTGGCAGCTGTGGGATGGTTGGTCTCGACGTTGATCGGCGGGGTGCTCGGTGACCGGATCGGGCGCGTGCGAACCTTCCAGATCGGCTATGTGATGCTCGCCGTGTGGGCGATCCCCATGTGGTTCCTGATCGACACGGCGCAAATTGGCCTGTTCCTGGTGGCCTTGTTGGTCCTGTCCATCCCGCTCGGACTGACCTATGGACCACAGGCTGCGCTTTACGCGGAGATGTTCCCGGCCAAGGTCCGCTATTCGGGTGTGTCCGTGGGCTACGCGCTGGGCTCCATCCTGGGTGGTGCATTCGCGGCCACGATCGCTCAGTGGATCATCTCCACGTGGGGCCAGTCCTGGCTGGTCGGCGTCTACATCGCCTTGATGGCTGCCGTGTCCTTCGTCGCGGTGTCGAGCGTGCACGATCGTCCTGGCCTCGACCTCGATGACCAAGGCTGACCACGTCCGGCGCGAGATCGCGTCGCCGCTTTGAACGCTTCCTCACCATGACCACCACGATCCAGCAGGCCGACCTGATCGAATCGATCAGCGCCGCGCTGCAGTACATCAGCTGTTACCACCCTGCCGACTACATCGCCCACCTGGCCAAGGCCTACGAGCGCGAGCGCAGTCCCGCCGCCAAGGACGCGATGGCGCAGATCCTCACCAACAGCAAGATGAGCGCGACCGGCCAGCGCCCGATCTGCCAGGACACCGGCATCGTCAACGTGTTCCTCAAGGTGGGCATGGACGTGCGCTGGGGCGGCTTCACCGGCAGCCTCGACGACGCCATCAACGAAGGCGTGCGCCGCGGCTACAGCCACCCCGACAACACGCTGCGCGCCTCGGTCGTCGCCGACGCACAGTTCGATCGCCGCAACACCCGCGACAACACGCCCGCGGTGATCTCGGTGGAGATCGTGCCGGGAAGCACGGTCGAAGTCACCGTGGCCGCCAAGGGCGGCGGCAGCGAGAACAAGAGCAAATTCGCCATCCTCAATCCCGCGGACAGCGTGGTGGACTGGGTGCTGAAGACCGTGCCGACCATGGGCGCCGGCTGGTGCCCGCCGGGCATGCTGGGCATCGGCATCGGCGGCACCGCCGAGAAGGCAATGCTCATGGCCAAGCAAAGCCTGATGGATCCCTTGGACATGCACCAGCTTCAAGCCAAGGCCGGATCGGCAAGAGCGGGTGCGCTGACGGAGTTGGAGGCATTGCGAATCGAGATCCACGACAAGGTCAATGCATTGGGCATCGGCGCGCAGGGCCTGGGCGGCTTGACCTGCGTCCTGGACGTGAAGATCAGGAGCTACGCCACCCACGCGGCCAGCAAGCCGGTGGCGATGATCCCGAACTGCGCCGCCACGCGCCATGCGCACTTCGTGATGGACGGCAGCGGTCCGGTCTACCTCGAGGCGCCCTCGCTCGACCTGTGGCCGAAGATCGACTGGGCACCCGACGAGAAGAAGAGCAAGCGTGTCGACCTCGACAAGCTCACGCCGGCCGAAGTCGCGAGCTGGAAGCCCGGCGACA